>JBGTRS010000077.1:10397-12807 GCA_041940665.1 Pyrinomonadaceae bacterium
CGACAAGCCGGTCGGAGCCGCAGGATTCGGGCGGATGATAATTTATTGAAAAACCGAAATCGAAAGTGTGATCGGCAAAAAACGGTTCGATCCGAAAATGATTTTTGCCGAATGTTTTGTAAGTTTCCTGCAATTCCCTGACAACGGTCGAGATAACGATCGCATTCACATCATTTACAAGCTCATCTTTTATCCGTTCAAAGATCGAATCGGCGGATTCTTCACGATCAGTGGCAATCGTCATTTTTTTGAACAGGTTTCCGTTTTCAAAAATGCCGAACTTGGTTGATGAATTTCCGATGTCTATTGTTAAAAGCATTAATTAAATTAAAAAAGCGAAAGAGCGAAAAAGTAAGTTCTAACGATAAAATCTACTTTTTCACTCTTTCACCTTCGATCTTTTTTGACTTTCTAGCCTTCGAGCGGCAGACCGTCATAAATCACACGCCAGCCGTTTCTTTTGCTTGTGTTTAGGCTTTTGGTAAACCAATCGAGTGCCTTTTCGGGATCGTCATAAAGCTGAACCGCCGGATTTTCCTCACGCGGGTCAACGCGACAGATCGCCCCGCCCTGATTGGCGGTTTTCAGACAAAGGAGAGCGAACATATCGTTTTTGGAAAGAATCGCCGTCCGCATATTGACGTTCGTAAATTCGATGATGTTCATTCCCGATTCGAAATCCTGCTCAAAAGCATCGAGATCATCTTCAAAATCGTCCAGATCGGTTTCAAACTCATCCAACTCCTGATCGAGTTCGTCGAGTTCCTGTTCAAAGTCTTCAAAATCTTGATTCATATTTAATATCCTAAAAATTATATTCGTAACTTTATTAATAATTGCAATACTATTCTACTTTATCACATAAATAAAATGAACGTTTGAAGATAAAGTTCAGACCGGCAAAAAAACTCGGGCTGTTCGTCCCATACCCAAAGAAAAGGGAGTAAAGGAAATGACAGACCTGAAAAAAAGCAAAATCTTAAAAAAAGTAAAACCTTGTGTTTCGTGTTTTTATCCGAATGAAGAGAAGTCCGAAGCTTGCGAACATTGCGGCGTTGTATTCAAGATGGTTGACGGCACCGACCCTTTACAAAATCTGGTTGCCGAAGGAAAAGTTTACGCAAAAGCAACGGAAATAAAACCGAATAAGCTTGTTTTGATCGGCACCTGGCTCTTATTTCTGCCGGCATTTCTGTTCAGTCTTTTCTTTGCCGTTTCATTGATCTTAAACGACATCGGCGGCGGTTTACAGTCATTCGTGATGTTTTGGATCTTGGTCGGTGTCGCTTTTTTCAGTTTCAAAATGCTGACAAAAATAACCGTCAATTACAATAGAACGAATCTGACGAAAAAAGCCGAAACATTTTAAGTTCAAACGGGCAGGCGGCTTATGTTGACCTTATTTTTTCAACATCGCCTGCCTGAATTATTTTTATTTCGCCGGTTTCGGTTTTTATTTTCAAAGCACCGTTTTTTTCCAAACCGCAGGTGGTACCCGCAAAAGATTCATTTTCCAAAACGGCCCGGACATTCTTTCCTTCAAAGAAACTCGAACGCTTTGCCCATTCTTCACGGATTTTTTTTGCTCCGCTTTCGGCTTGAAAAATTTCGTAAAAATAAGAGAAAAAATGTGTCAGATTATTTAAAAGTTCTTCCGAATCGGGCTTGTGTCCGGTTTCCTGTTCGATGGAAGTTGCCGTTTCGTTCAATTCGGCCGAGAAATTTTTGGAAGTCAAATTTATCCCGATACCGACGACGACCGCTAATCCTTTATCTGTTTCGAACGTTTCCGCCAGAATTCCGCTGATCTTTTTATCATTGACGAGGACATCATTTGACCATTTAATGTCGGGTTTTAAATCGTATCTTTCGCGTAAAATTTCAAAAACGGCAACCGAGGTCATCAATGTCAGAAGCGGCAAAAACCGTGTTTCGATCACGGGACGTAGAACGATGCTGAAATAAAGCCCCGCATCTTTTTCCGAAACCCAGCTCCGGCCGTGTCTTCCGCGGCCGGCCGTTTGTTGTTTGGCGACAACGCACAAACCTTCTTCCGCCCCGCGTTTAGCCTGATTGACAGCTTCCGTATTGGTAGAATTTACTGAGTCAAAACGAAGAATTGTTAAATTCATAAAGCCGAAATTTATTTATTCGCTTTCCGTAAAAAGATTATCCCTATAATAACGAAAATAAAATTTGACAATATGACGAGCAAATCCAAATCTTTACTTATTAAAACTCCGTTTGTTCTTTGAAAATAAAGCAAAATGATTCCGAGAATGATTCCTAAAAGCAGAAAGGTATATCCAAGATTTTTCATAAAGGATACTCCTTACACCGACATCTTCCAGAGCGAATTGGTATAAAGTTTGTTTTCGTCATAGAAATTTTTGATCACTTCAAAACCGCT
>JBGTRS010000078.1:0-9942 GCA_041940665.1 Pyrinomonadaceae bacterium
CTTTATTCAGCGGATTTCTTTTGCAGTCAAAGGGAATTCAGTTTGCTTTTTTCCTTAAATTTATTTTTGAACCAATTCCAGCAAAACGCCGTTGGTTGATTTCGGATGTACGAAGGCGACTAAACAGCCTTCCGCACCGACTCGCGGCGTTTCATCAATTAATTGCATTCCGGCATCTTTAAGTTTCTGCAAAGCCGTCGCAATATTTTCAACCTCGACGGCGATATGATGTATGCCGTCGCCGCGTTTTTCCAGAAACTTCGAGATCGGCGAATCTTCCGCCGTCGGCTCCAAGAGTTCGATATTCGTTTCGCCGATCGGCAGCATCGCTACGCGAACTTTCTGATCTTCAACGACTTCCGTATGCACATGCTCTAATCCGAGAGCGTCCTGCCAAAACCTCAACGCTTCCTGAATCTCTTTCGTCGCAATTCCTAAATGGTTTATCTTCATTTTAATAATTCTTCAACCGCCGAATACGGATCGAGTCTTTTTTCGGCGACTTCCGCCGCAAAATTTTCCAATTTTTCGCTTGTTCCGTTTTTGTTCAAAACATCAGCCAGTAGTTTTTCTTGAAGCAGTTCAAGTAAACGCCATTTGGCGATGGCTTTTCTTCTTTCCAAACTTTTTTCGCCTTTTTCCAGAAACTGTTTGTAGCTTTTGATGGCTTCGGCCAAATCTTCGATGCCTTTATTTTCGGTGGCGACGGTTTTGACGATCGGCGGATTCCAGAAATCGTGGCGGTGGGCGAGGGCAAGCAGTGCTTCGAGTTCTTTTTCCGTTCTGAGAACGCCTTCGCGGTCGGCTTTGTTGATAACGAAAACATCGCCGATCTCCATAATTCCCGCTTTTATTGCCTGTATATCGTCACCCATTCCGGGAACGAGAACGACTACCGAAACATCTGCTGTTTTGACGATCTCAACCTCATCCTGTCCGACGCCGACCGTTTCGACGATAATTTTGTCAAAACCCGCCGCGTCCAGAATCGCCACCGCATCAACCGTCGCCCGGGCGAGGCCGCCCAATTTTCCGCGTGTCGCCATCGAGCGGATAAAGACGTTCGGGTCTAAACCCAAGGTCTGCATACGGATTCTATCGCCAAGAATCGCCCCGCCTGAAAACGGACTTGAAGGATCAACCGCAATGATGCCGATCTTCTCGCCTTTTTCGCGGTAAAAGAGAGCGAGTTTATCAACCAGAGAGGATTTTCCCGCACCGGGTGAACCGGTAATTCCGATAATGCTCGCCTTACCCGTTTTCGGGAAAACCGCCCGCATCAATCGAGACGAATCCTTCGCTCCGTCCTCGACCTTCGTGATCGCCCGGGCGATTGCCCGCGGATTTCCCGCAAATAGTTTTTCCTGTAATTCCTCTAAATTCATTAAAGATTTTTTACCTTCCAGATGGAATTGAAGATTTTCTCATTTTTCCCGGAAATTTCCAATGCGAGCCGGTATTGTTTAGATAAAAAGAGTAGGACAAAATTTCCGATTACCTGACATTTTGTCAGTGAAATAATGTCAAATAAATATCAATGAAGACGGTAAAACCTTGTAAAACAAGCTTTAACTATCTTGGCACTATCGTTGCCTGTAAAACATACTGGTAACTTGGCTCCCACGAATTAAGTTATCCGGTTCTCCAAATCGCAAACTCCAAGAGGTTCAGCTAAATGGTCAGACTAGATCAATTTTTTAATTTCAAGAATATAGTAATTGCTTTGATCGGTGGCGTCATTGTTTCAACTTTGACGGTTGGGGACGCTTATGCAGAAGACAGAAAGAGAATTTACAGCTCGACGGCCATCAAGGCCAGGCCAGTTAAAAACGCAAATTGGCAAAGTTTAAAATTTAAGGTCGAATTAAAGAAGGACAACAAAACTGCCGGGAGCGTAGTTTATAAACTCAGATAACTAACTTTATACTCCATAAACCAGTAATGTGGTTGGCGAGTCTTGTGAACAAGACTCGCCTTTTTTTATTACATTTGACCTTCATCGGCGGAAGGTCCGTAAATTTCCGGAACGGGAATGTCATTAAGCCGCAGATAGACCGAAAGCTGTCCGCGATGATGATAGATATGATTTAAGCAGAATGTTCTCAGGACTTGAATTTTTGGCATCGTAAAATAAACCTGTTCACCGTTTTTCATCGTCCAGTTTTCAAAAAAGTCTTCGTCCGCAGCATTTTCCAATGCTTCGGCGGCTTGCTCAATACATTTATCGAAGTATTCAACCAATTCGGCTGTTGTTTTCGGCTCGAACGGCTTGAATTCATTTTCGGCAAAATCGAGTTCGGCAGTTGTCATGGTCGTTGTAATCCAGTCAAACATTTCGGCGACGTGAACCGCTAAACGACCGAAGGTCATAGATTTTTCGTGCGGTTGCCATTCGAACTTTTCTTCCGGCACACGCTCCAGAACCTTTCTCGAAGTTGCGGCTTCGTGTTGCAATTCTGCAATCAGGGGTTGGCTTATACTCATTTGCGTTGCAGTGCTTGTACTCATTGATCTTTATCTCCTTAGGTTTGATTTATTTGGGAAAAAACTTTATGAAAAGATAGTATCAGAAGTGTTTCATCTGTGCAACAAGGTCTTGCAGATTTATCATAGATTTAACACGATCGAATTTCTAGTTATGGTTTTCTTTGTCCGACAGCCAGAAAATATCAATCAAATTGGCGACCGGCCCGACGATAAAAAGTGCGTAATAAGGAGCATGAACGCTGAACATCATTGCCGTATTGCCGCCGATTATGTTATCGCCGAGCCGCAAGAACATTTCGACGACCGCGACCAGAAAGACGACCAGACATTGGGCGAATTTGGAATGTTTAACGGTCGTTTTCGGGTCGGTGATCATAAAGAAAATGAAAAGCTGATACATCGGACCCGTGATCGGGGCGACTTCGGCGAGAAAAGCGTCGCCCGTATAGGCACTGCGGACCGCGGCAAAAGCGATGAATGAAAGGACGTAAGTTAAAGTTATATGAAAACGCTTTAAGCGATAGATGATGATCGAGCCGAGAATCCATATGACGAGCATCGCGTAAAGATTATTGCCCCATTGGATCGAAAGCGACGCGACGGCAAACGGTGCGAGAAAAAGCATCGCACAGATGCCGAAATTGGAAGGGTTCCAGATGTGGCGGTCACGAACTCTTAGAACATATTTGGAAGTGATCGAGATCGCCGCACAAAGTGCAAACGTCCAGTAAACTTCCGGCGAGCGGATCAGGATCCCGACGCTGATGCCCGAAATATATGCACTTGCCAGGTGCGGCAGCTTTCCGCGGGTGATCTTCGATAAGAAAATCTCAAACGCGATCGCCGTCAGAATTGCCACGGCCGTCTGCAGAAAGCTTTCCAAAATCCCGAAAAACGTCTGTCCGCCGAGCAGGATCAGGGTGATCATGACGGGAGCGACAAAACGCGGATCGATCCCGAAAACCTTTTTGGGAATTTTCGGATTGTCTAGCTGATTCGGATTCAATTTAGCGACATTGACACTCATTTTATTGAAGAGAAGTTAACCACTGATAAACACAGATGGACACAGATTTTTTTTTTAGATTTTTAATTCAAATTATTATCCGTGTTCATCCGTGTGCATCTGTGGTTAAAAATTCTTAGCTTTGCTCTTTTATCTTATGCAATTTATTTAATTCGGGGTTTTCGATTTTTACTATTTTACCCGATGCCCAGCGGATTTCAACCTTTTCGATTTTTTCGGCTTGGCCCAGACCGAAATGCAGACGCCGCTGATTTTGCGAACAGTAACCGCTTCCGCCGTGAATTTCCTGAAGATTTTGTTTGCCGTCGTAAAATATCCTCACCTGCGTTCCGATGGCGGATTTGTTCGATGCGGAGCCTTCCAGTTCAAACTGAATCCAGCTATTTCCGTCCGCCACATTATTTTTATAGATCAGAACAGGTGCTTTCTGATGGGCGACGATCGTATCCAAAACGCCGCGGTTAAAGAGATCGGCGAATGCGACCGCCCGTCCGTCGAAGGTTTCGGTAACACCGATGCTTTGGGCGACATCCTGAAATTTTCCGCTGCCGTCATTTATCCAGACGTGCTTTTGCTGATAACCCGAAAGCGAACGCCCGCGCATATCCGCCCAGTTGGCCGCGTCGCCGATGATCGTATTGTTGCCGACCGTAACTTTGGAAAAATCATACCAGTAATTTTCGTCCTTATCGGCGGAAACATAGCCGTTCGTCAGAAAGAAATCCAGATTGCCGTCGTTATTGAGATCACCGAACTGTCCGCCCCAACTCCAGCCGCCGTTTTCGACCCCGAGATCGTTGGCGAGATTATCGAATTTAACTTCTTCGCCCTGCGTCCCGGCACGCGGAACCCACAGATTATTGCCCTGAATCAAAATTCCGGCTTCCGATATGTTCGATTCATAGATCGAAAGCCGTCCGTCATTAAAGACATCACCGAAACTCGCGTTCATCCCGCTTTTCGGTGCAAACCCGACGCCGGATTTTTCGCTCGCGTCAATAAATTTTTTACCTTCATCGTTTAAGAAAAGCTCGGAAACGCCGTAATCATTGGCGATAAAGAGATCGGGATAGCCGTTGCCGGTTATGTCCGCCGCCGCCACCGCCAGAGCCCAGCGGTTTGAATCAATTCCCAACTCTTTACTAACTTCCTCGAATTTCCCCCCGCCTAAATTTTTGTAGAGATATTTCCGCCCGCCGTTTTTCGCATATTCAAAACTTTCGGGCATAATCCGCGTGTTTTCCAGATTCCACAAATTCAATCCTTCGCGGAAATATCCGCCGAGGAAAATATCCAGCAGACCATCACGGTCAAAATCAAACCAGATGCCCGCATTGATATTCGCCCATTCGGGAAACCCGATGCCTTCGACCTTTGAGAAATTTTTCCCGCCGTTGTTTTTGTAAAGTTCCGTCCTGCCCCATTTATAAACGAGCAGGTCTTCAAAACCGTCATTGTCAAAATCGCCCCAGACCGCTCCCATCGAAACACCTGTTTCGTCCGTGTTGACGTTCGCTACGCCCAAATCTTTAGCGACATCCGTAAACGTGCCGTCTTTATTATTCTTAAAAAGAGCATTCGCCGAACCTTTTTCGCTATTCGTCAGATAAATATCGTTCCAGCCGTCCCGGTCGAAATCGACGACCGAAACGCCCGCCCCCATCGAAGCGATCTGCGGCATGATGTTCGAAAGTTTTTCGTCGAGTTTGGGAGCCTGATGCGTAAAATCAACGCCGGATTTTTTCGCCACTTCTTCAAAATAAAACCCGTAGCGCTCCAAAGCCGTCTCGCGGTCAAAACTTGCCGTTTCGCTTTTTTGATAAAACCTCTGAATAACCAAAGGCGTCGCGAGGAGTCCGGCGAATAAAAGGATTATAAAAATTTTTGTAAAGCGTTTCATATCGTAACGCCGTCGTCCCGACGGCTGTTCTGAAACCGTCTCGGTTTCAGATTTAGTTTGTCTTCTCAGTACTTTATGTTTTTTTGCGAGTGCGAGACGCACTCACGACAGCCAGCGAGACGCTGGCGTTACATTTTACCTCAAAGCATTTCTAAACGAATCGGGAGAAACATATCTTGTATGAAACTTCACCCAATCCGCTTTGTTTTTCCGGTAAACCGGATCATCTTCCAGAGTGGTCGGACGGCGCGTGTAATCGTTCGTTTCATGCGTCGGCAGAGGCAGAAGGGTTTTTGAAAAAACCGAATTTAAATCGCCGTCTTTGATCCAGCCGTTGCCGATGAGAACAAAATCGCGTTTCCAGCCTTTTTCGACTTCGGGCAGAGCCATAAATTTCATTATCAATTCATCACCCGCATTTTGCAAAACATAGCGGTCATCGGTTTTCACCAATAATTCTTTCACATCGCCGAAGCGTGTGTAAAAACCTTCCAGATCACGCCAACGCTGATTCGTCGTCATGATCTCATCATAGCGGGGAACTTCCGGCATCGAATCGTTCGGTTTGTCAATGACCGAAAAACCGCGGTAACGAAGTTCGGCTTCCGCAAGATCGAGGTTTTTTGTTTTATTATCCGTGCCTTCCAAATCAACCGCCCAGGCGAGTTTGTCCCAGAAAACTTCGAGTTCGGTTCTGAGCCGCAAGCGTCTCGTTTTTGCGTCTTTCGGAAAAACGCCTTTAAGATCGAGCAAAACCGTTTTCATCTTTCCGGCGGGAAAGCCGAGATTTTCCTTGACCGTTTTCCATTCGCCGTTTTCGTCCTCAACTTCGATGCTCAAACTCCGCGGCGGTTTCGGATTGCCCTGCCCGCGTTGGACATTGATCGAAGCATCCGTCGGATGCATCCAGCCGTCGCCGACCAGCCAGAGTTTTTTATCTCTCGGAGCGTTTTCCGGCAATTCCAATTCGACAAAATGATCTTCCGCGACGCCCTGATATTTTCCGAATTTGAAGCCATCCAGATATTTTTCGTCCACCTTTGAAACGGTTTCCGAAACATCTCGCCCATTGTGATCGGTCGCTCTGGCAAACAGATTCGTCTTTTCGGTCGTGAAAACTTTAAGCGGCGGCAAAGGGATAGAGAATCTCTCGTCCGTGAAAATTTCCGTATTTTCGGGATGGTCAACCGCTAAAAGCTGATAATTATCGAGATAATACGCTTCCCAGTATTCGCCCGTAATCCTGAGTTCATAAAAACCGTCCTTCGGTTTTAACATCTCGCCCGGAATCTTGAACCATTCTTCCGTCTGCAAAATCCCGTAGGTGTCCTGAGCGTTTATCTTGAGTCCAAGTGCCGGAGACCACGGCGGAGCGTCTTTGACGTGAACGAACTCTTCGCCGTTCCACGTAAACAGATGCGGACAGGAACCTTTCAGACGCTGTTCGGCGGCGATCGTTTTATTAGATTCGAGATCAAATTCCGCCTGCACATAACCGTTCTGCCAGACGATCCTCGCCACATCGACATTCGTCATCTCGCCCAAACCGAAATGCACCTGCGGCGAACTGATAATCTGTTTCTGCGTATGCAAGCCCGAACGAATTTCAATTTCGCCGCCGATGCCGTATGTATTGATTCGCTGATCGCCTTCAGTCTTCGCCGATTTCGGTTTTAGGATTTGCCAACCGTAATTTTTGGCAGATTTATTTTCAAAAATCGTCGGTTTTCCGCTTTTATCAACTCCAATCAAATCTAATTTTCCATCATTGTTTAAGTCAAAAACATTTTTGACTGATGAATTCAAGTTGGTTTTTCCTTGTGAGAGTTTTCCATCTTTTCCGTTGAGAAGTAGGGAATTTTCGATATATGAAGAAATCAAAACATCATTTCCGCCATTATTGTCAAAGTCAGCAATTTCTATCTTACAAATTACATAAACTGTTTGTGCTGATGAATCGTCGCAAGAATTCGTCTTAAGAAGGTCTTTAATATCGAAATCCGAGCCATTCTTATCAGTTAAATAATAAACTGTGCGATCAGCTTCAAAGACTAGATCAAGTTTTCCATCACCATTTACATCACCAATCTGTAGTGCCGAAACTAATGCGGTTTCAGGAACTTTTCTTTCACTAAATAATCCGCCGCGTTCATTGGAGAATATTTTCAATTTGCCTATTGAAAGTAAAACTGCATCTGAATCGCCGTCTTCGTCAAAGTCCGCGTATGCAAAATCAATAACGTCTTCGGTATTTGCAAAAGGCTTTGTTTCCTTAAAAGTTCCGTCGCCGTTGTTTTGCAGAACGATCGGTTCGCCTTCTTTTGTTCCCAAAAACAGATCAAGATCGCCTTCGTTATCAACATCCAAAACCCATACGCCGTTGTATGATTGTTTAAGTATTTCGCTCGAAATTTTTGTTTGATTCGTAACGTCTTCAAACTTTCCGCCGTCGGTTTGTTTGAATAATTTAAAACCGTTCTCGTCGGCGACGGCAATGTCGTTTTTGTAATCGTAGTCAAAATCAAACGCGGTTAGATTTTTCGCATCTTTCAAACCGAACGGCAGAACGGTTTCGCCGATATGCGTTTCCTCGTCATCCGCCCAGGCGACGACCGGTTTTTCGCCGTCTAAAAATACTGCCTTTGCAAAAGTTGCTTCTTTATCTGCAACGGGTTTTGCTTCAAACGTAATTTGCAGATCGGGTTCAGCGGGTGAAAAATCGGGTGTCGGCAGTTTTAAGGGTTTTAAAAACGGTTCGCCGATGGATGTGTCGGACGGCGTTACTTCCGCGACGCTCGAACGGAATTTCGGATCACGCAGGAGCACATTGCGGAAAAATGCGACCTGTGTGGCGGCTTGGTTGAGGTTTTCGCCTGCGGCGGAAGTTTTCAAGGTTTCGAATTGTTCCTTGATCTCATCCGGCCATTTTTCGGAGTCTTTGCCGATCTCGGCGATCATTTGACCGAGCAAATCTTTATTACCGAGTTTGGCGGAAAGCCTGGCGACTTCGAGTTGAACGGCCAGGTTTCCGGGTTTTATCTCAAGAATTTTCTGATAAAGTTTTAAGGCTTCCGCGTCCGCTTTGGCTCTTTCTTTTTCCTGGGCGAGCAGATAAACCGCCCGCACGTTTTCGGGTTCGAGTTCGATGGTCTTGTTCAGATTTTCCACCGCTTTTTCAAAGTTTCCGGTTTGGGTTTCGAGAACGGCAAAGTTTGAATAGATGAGAGGATTATCGGGGGCGAGATCTTTGGCGGTTTCCAGAGATTTGCGGGCTTCATCCGGCTTTTTCTGACGTATCTGGAGAACGCCGAGGTTGTTCCAGATCGCCGGTTCGCCTGTCGCCAGTTCGCTGGCCTTGGTCAATTCCTGTCCGGCCCTCTGATCGTCGCCGACCTGTAATGCGGCCAGTCCGACGTAGAAAGATTTAACCGCTTCCGCGTAATTTTCCGTTGACTTTTCGGGCAGAGAAGTTGGACAAGCCGTCAGAAAAATACAAATTAATAATAAAGTTACCGGATAGATTTTCATAGAAATTATCTAAAATGATTTGAAATTATCAAACATTTTTTTGGTTTTTGAAAAAATACTGACAAAATAATTGAAAATCGATAATTGATAATTCGTTATTTCTCAAGCAATACTCTCCTTTTGATTCACATCTAAAATCTAAATCTCTTTTTTCTCGCCGATCTTCAGTTCGGATAAATCTGCTCCTTGCTTGAGATAATAGTATTTCCCCGCTTCGATGTTTTGCAAACCTGTTTTTCTCCGCCAAGCCAGAAAATTTCAAGCTCATCTATTTTATCAGTTTTGCCCAAACCGAAATGAACGCGAAAATCCGAAACCGAAAGGTAACTCTGCGAACCCATTATCTGTCTTTCGATTCGTTTATCTCCGACTTTGGCAATAAGGCGTGTCCCGATCGCATTGCGGTTTGTTCCGCCCGTTCCTTCCAGCCAAAGTCCGACAAAATTGCCTTTGTCAGCGGTTTCATTAAATCCGACTTGAGCCGTTCCGCCGTTGTTTGAAATGACAAAATCAAGGTCTCCGTCCGAATCAAAATCGGCGATCGCGAGCCCTCGCGAAACCTGTTTATCCTGCAGAGCCTCGCCGGATGAATCGGAAATATCCAGAAAATTGCCGTCGCCCTTGTTTTCATAGAGCGTGTTTTGTTGAGGAAAAGAAACGGAATCGGAGTTTTTATCAATATTGTCTTCGATGTGACCGTTGGCAACGAGCAGGTCTTCGTCGCCGTCGTTATCGGCATCAAAAAAATCAATTCCGAATGAAAGCCGGGCGAGCGAACTCTGCCGGATACCGTTCGTATTTGAAACTTCGCGGAAAAGCATTGGCTTTTCCTGACTGTAAACGGCGGTCGGCTCGCTCTGAAAGTTCGTGACGACAATATCGAGCAGATCGTTATTATCGGCGTCGGAAAAATCCGCCCCCATCGAACCTTCTTCCTTGCCGAATTCGTTGTAAGCCGTGCCGGAAACCTGGGCAATCTCTTTGAATTTTCCGTTGCCTT
>JBGTRS010000078.1:9952-12728 GCA_041940665.1 Pyrinomonadaceae bacterium
TTTTCGTCCGAATCGTTGGCGACGTATATGTCCGTGTCGCCGTCTTTGTCAATATCGCCGAGTGCCAACGCCAGACCGTTGCCTTTTTTGTTGATCCCGGCTTTTTCCGTCGCATCCGTGAATTTTCCGGTGCCGTCGTTTTCTAAAAGTTGATCTTGATACGGATTATAATAGATCGGCGTCGAATAGATCTGCATCTTGTTGCGATAGACGATATGCGGATTTGCAGGCGAAAAATCCACGTAGCGGACGACAAAGAGATCGAGATCGCCGTCCGCATCGTAATCAAAAAAGCCCGCACTGGTCGCCCAATTTTTATCGTTTGGAATGCCGGCCGATTCGGTTATGTCCTCGAATTTTTCGCCCGTATTTTTCAAAAGCCGATTGTCGCCCTCGTAATTTGTCAGGAAAACATCCGTGAAGCCGTCGTTATCAATGTCGCCGACGGCGACGCCTTGGCCGTAGCCCGTGCCGGTCAAGTTCCATTCATCGGTTTGGTCGGTGAATCTGCCTTTGCCGTCATTGATAAAAAGTTTGTTTTTGGCGTTTTCGGGACGCGTTTCCGCTTCGACCGCACCGCTGTTGACAAACAGAATGTCGGGCGAGCCGTCGCGGTTAAAATCCGCAACCGCCACGCCGCTTCCCATAATTTCGGGCATAAGTTTTTTCTCCGTGCGGGTCGGAATATGTTCGAAATTCACACTGCTCGATTTGGTTGCGTCCGCAAATTTTATCGATGTGTTTGTTTTATCGGTCTGACCGTTCGTATTTGCACTTTGCTTATCGTAGCAGGATGCAAAGGTCAGAAAAACAAGAATTAAAAGACAGTTTATAGATTTCATTTGGTGTTTAACTTTTGGGCTGCCTGACGAGCCTTTTCGGCTTCATCCGGTTGGCCGAGAGCTTTGTACGATTCGAAAAGATATTGATAAAGAATGGTTTTTTGCTGTTTGTCCGCAACGGTCGGAAGCATCTGATTGGCCAGGTTTATAACTTCCTGATACCGCTTTTCCTGCCAGGCTTTCTGCAGTTCGAGACTCAGTTTGACCGCTTTGCTTTTGGCAAATGTTTCGGCTTTTTGTCTGTCTTGCATTTCATCGGTTTTCTTTCGATAAAATTCGGCCTTCTCGGTGTCGCCTTTTTCCGCGTAAATTCTGCTCAAAGTATAATTTGCGGAAATATATCCGGGATCGGCGGCAAGTGCTTTTTCGAGCGTTTCGACGGCTTTCGGCATATTATTCTGCCGGTAATAAATTATTCCGCGGGTGGCGATTTCTTCCGCCATCTTGTTTTTGACGATCGCGTCCCAAACGCTGTCAAATTCCTTTCCCGCTTCGTCCAATTTTCCCAGATTAAAAAGCGTCAGTCCGTTCAAACCCCGCACTTCGACATCGTTCGGATTTTCTTTGATAAGAGAGTTTAAGACTTCCGAAGCTTTTTCATATTTACCGTTTTTGATATAGAGCCTCGCTAAATTTTTGCGGTCATCCGCCGATAGTTCCGGCAGGTTATCTTCAGTCAAAAAATTTTCCAAACTCGTCAGATCGTCGCGGATAATCAGAGCGGCTTTGTATATATCCTTAACCGCTTTAACATCCGGATATTTTTCATAGACGGCTTTTAACTTCTCAAAATTTTCCGGCGAGATACTTCGCGAACTCTTTATCTCCAAACCGGCCTGATTTAAGACCGCTTTTGCTTCAGGATCATTGGCGGGAAGTTCTTTGTTCGCTTCGGCCGAATTCTGGCAGGCAAGCTGTAACAAAAAGAAACTGAACAAAAAAAAGATAAATTTTACTCGCATTTATAAATAAGCCTTGTCGAGAGATAAAAAACGTTGGTTCTATTTGAAAAGTTTAATCCTTGCCGAATTCAAATGCAATTATCGTTATTTATTGAATCAATACATAAATACTGTTTGTATCTGATACAAAAAAATGAATTGTCTGATTGTTTAAAATGAGGATGATTAAATAAAACCCTTTATTTACAAGAGTTTTGTGGATCTCGAACAGATTGGCACAAAGTTTGCGAAGTTTATTTACCGGGGAAACAGAGGAGATTTAATATGAAGAGGATAAAAAATTTAGAGTTTTGGTTGGTTGTGATCGTTCTGGTATTTTTTGCCGCCAGCGTTACGAATGCTTCGGCACTGGCCGGAAAATATCAAAAGGTCGCCAGCAGTCTTTCTTCGCAGATAAAGAAAGATTTTTCCGATGATAACGTTTCTATTGAAATAATCAGAGCCGAAAACATACAGATCTCTCAGGAAGAAGAAAATCTATTCGGCGACGCATATATTGTTTCAAGGAGTCAGGACACGAAAACTCACATTTATTTTGAAGCGATTATGGAAACAAAAACCAATAACGTTTCGATGGTTGATTATACTTTCGTGGAAAATAAAGATGATATAAACGTCAATTTTCTGCAAAGATTATTGATAAAAAAAATTGGCGACGATCATAAGACAAAAGAAGTCGTATTTTCATTAAATGACATTGAAAAAGTTGCCGAAAATCAAACGGCCGAAATAATTCGCGGCGAAGGGGAAGCGAGAATCGGCGGTTTTGGTTGGAAAAAGGTCAAGTTCGAGATAACTCAATCATTTATAAGCAGCTCAAGCCAAGACTTTCAGTACCAGAATCATCTGAGAAATCAAAAATCCTAAACAAGCTGGTAGAAAAGGTGGAAGAACTGGTGAATGTAGCTCAATATAGGCTTCCTAAAATAGCTACAAGAGAACTATCTATGAGACAGTACACTGCTCCACCAG
>JBGTRS010000079.1:0-12714 GCA_041940665.1 Pyrinomonadaceae bacterium
TATAAAAATGAGCTTCCAAGCAAACTTTTGTTTCTTTCCGCCTATCCTTTCGGAAGCGGGAGATTCTTTGGTGCGGATAGATATTCTTTCCCGATCGGAGTTCCTCAGAATTACGTGCCGCAAACGAACTTGCAGGTTCAATTCTTAAATATTTTTCTCAACCGGGCGGAAAATGTCCTAAATAATCCGAATGAATTAAACGCTGTTTCCGGAGATGGAAAATTAGCGGAAATAGCTTATATTGCCAGTGCGTTGAATGAGCTTGAACCATATGTTGCCGGTGGTCTGCCCGATTTGATCGGAAGACTTCGGTCGGTAAAATTCAGAGCGTACAGTTCAATGAATGAAACTGTCCGGGCCGGGCTGGAACAAAAAGAAAATGAATTCAAAAAGTCAGGAAGAGGATTTAAAGAAATTCTTAAAGCGGTAGAAAATGCTCATGAAAAAGGAACTTTGAAGGATCAGGATATAATTGAACTGGTCTTGTCGGCCAGAACCGAGGATGATTATAAATTGGCGGAGGATTGGATCGATAAGATAAAAAACAGCGATGCCCGCCGTGAGATTTTAAGTTACTTTTTCTATAAACGGGCTGAACTTGCCGTAAAGGAAAACCGTCTCCGGGAAGCGGAGAGTTTTGCTGAAAAAATAACGGTCAAATATCAAAAGGGAGTGGTATATTTTAAGCTCAGTCAAGCCAAAATCAAGGAAACCAATCAAAAGCTTGATGTCGAAAGACTTTTGCTGGATGTTTCAAAATTTACCGATAAAATGGAAACTTCGGTCGAGAAAGCCCAGATCCTTTTTGCATTAGCCGCATCCTTTGAAGATGTCAATCATTTTTATGCTCTTGATGAACTCGGCAATGCCGTAAAGGTCTTGAACAAGCTCGAAAAGCCTGATCTTGAAAGATCATATATCAATAAAACAGTAAGCGGTGACGGCTTTGAATTTTTATATCTGTTGGATATACCTTACGATTTTGACAAAACATTTGAAAAAATTAGTAAAAATGATTTCCTTTTATCACTTGCCCACGCTCAAAGTATTGACGATAAATTTTTTAAGACAACGGCTGTTTTAGCGGTGGCAAAAAATTGCCTGGAAAAAAACAAAAGAAATATAAAATAGGAAATGCACATAAAAAAAGCCAATGAAATCCTCAAACATCAATTCGGATTCGATTCGTTTCGGATGAATCAGGGGGCGGCGATCGAATGTCTTTTGGCGAAAAAAGATTGCGTTTTGCTGATGCCGACGGGCGGCGGAAAATCGCTCTGTTATCAGATTCCGGCGTTGATGTTTGACGGGCTGACTCTGGTCGTTTCGCCGCTTATCGCTTTGATGAAAGATCAGGTCGATGCTCTTCAGAACAACGGAATTGCGGCCGCCTATTTGAATTCGACCCAGACGAATCGGGAACAGGTCGAGGTTTTTCAAAAAGTCCGCCAAGGCGAGATCAAACTTCTTTATGTCGCTCCCGAGAGGCTTTTGCAATCGGGCGAAAGATTTATAGATTTTCTGGATGGATTGAATATCTCTCTGTTTGCAATTGATGAAGCTCATTGCATTTCGAGTTGGGGACACGATTTTCGTCCCGAATACCGTCAGCTTTCCCGTCTCAAACAGTATTTTCCCGATGTTCCTATGATCGCTTTGACAGCGACAGCCGATAAATTGGTGCGGCAAGACATCATCAAATATCTCGGTTTAAAAAATTATGAAATGCTCGTTTCGAGTTTTAACCGACCGAATATCTATTACACGGTCAAACCGAAGCGGAATTCTTACGCTCAACTGATTGAATTTCTCGAAGATCGCCGCAACGAAAGCGGAATAATTTATTGTCTGAGCCGTGCCGCCACGGAAAGTTTGTCCCTGGACTTACGCGACGAAGGTTTTTCCGCTCTGCCGTATCACGCCGGGCTTTCAAAAGACGATCGCGATAAAAATCAGAATCTATTTATCAACGACGAGGTAAAAATTATTGTCGCCACGATCGCTTTCGGAATGGGGATAGATAAATCGAATGTGCGGTTTGTCGTCCATATGGATTTGCCGAAAAATGTCGAAAGCTACTATCAGGAAACGGGAAGGGCCGGACGCGATGGTTTAGAATCGGATGCACTTTTATTTTTCTCCTGGGGTGATGTCAATAAATTAAAAGGTTTTGCCGAGGTTGAAAACAATTCTGTACAGACCGATATTTTGCTTAAAAAGCTCAAGCAGATGGGCGAATACGGCGATCTGAAGCTTTGCCGCCGAAAATATCTGCTCAAGTATTTTGATGAGGAGTTAAACGAAGATTGTGATCATTGCGATAACTGCCACACCGAATTTGAAAAGATAGACGGCACGATCATCGCTCAAAAAGCTTTGTCCGCAGTTGCCAGAACCGAGCAGACTTTCGGATTGAGCTATTTGGTTGATTTCTTGCGTGGTTCAAAATCGCAAAAAATCCGTGATTATCATAAAAATTTGCCGACTTACGGAGTCGGTGCGGATCTTTCGAAAGACGAATGGTATGCCTACTTTAAAGATCTTATTTCGCAAGGCTTACTTGGCCAAACCGAAGGCCAATATCCGACACTTTTTTTAACGGAAAAAAGTCTGGAAGTATTGCGTGGAAATCAAAGGGTCGAACTTTTCAAAGTGACGACAAAAAAAGAGAAAACATCTTCGCTCGTCAGCGATGTTTCTCTGCCGTATGAAAATGAACTCTTTGAAATTTTGAGAAATCTGCGAACCGAATTTGCCCGCGATGAAAATGTTCCGCCGTATGTCGTTTTTTCCGATGCGACACTGGTTGAATTTGCCACATATTTGCCGCAAACCGAACGCGAGATGATGAAAATTTCCGGTGTCGGCGATGTCAAATTTGAAAAATACGGCTGGGATTTTATGTCCGAGATCGGCAAATTCTGCGAACAAAATAATCTGGAATCGAGGATAAACTTAAAATCACCGAAACGAAAAAAAAGAACAAAACGCAATAATAACGGAGATGACACTTTTACGACCTCGCTGAAAATGTTCAAAGCGGGAAAATCCGTTGAAGAAATTGCCCGAGAACGCGGTTTGGCGGTCGGCACGATCGAAACGCACCTCGTTAAATTTATTCCGACCGGCGAAATTCAGCTTGAAGATCTCGTCGAATTGGAAAAGATCGAAGCAATCAGAGAGGCGATTTTTGAACTCGATCCCGAAAACGGACTTTCTCCGATCAAAGAATATCTCGGTGAAGATTTTTCTTACGGTGAGATCAGGGCGGTTGTCGCTGAGTTGATTTAAAAAAGGAGTGCGGACATCGCTGTCCGCAGATTATCCTCCTTTTTGTTTTGATATTCATTTTTTTGCGGGCAATGATGCCCGCACTCTGGTTTAATTTGTCGGTTTCATTTTTCTGACAAATACTTTTTCCTTGTTGAATTTATCCGCGATGTTGGCGGGATTTACTTCATAACTCATAATATCAACGGTTTGATGTTGTTTACCGGCGACGGTTTCCGTCCAGCGATAAGGAAGCAAGACTCCGCCTGTGGTTCGAAAATCCGAAAATCTGATCTGATGCTCGACCGGTTCGGCCGAATCTTTTTTAAGTTCAATGATCTCTTCTTTCGGCATATCTTTCATATTTTCCTTTTTGAAAAAGACCATTTTGTGCTTTCCTTGAAAACTTATCATTTGCGGCAGACTCGTCGCCGCGTCCAAAAAGAGCTTAAATGATGAGCCGTTTGAGGAAACTTCGATTATGTTGGAAGGATAGCCGTCAACATTACCTTGTCCTAAAAATTTATATGCGACATCCAAGCCTTCCGGTGCGGTCAAAAGCAAACCGATTGTCGTGCGAAGCATTTCATTTTGCCGATATGCGTTATGTTTGAAATGCACGTCCTTATCCAAAACCACTGTTTTTCCTTCGTCGTTCGTCCAGGTGTTGGAACCGTCATTGGATTTTTCGATCACGACCCGCCGGGCTTTTTTGTCATCGGGGTTTATTTCTTCAGTAGTTCCGTCACCTTTCTTTATAATAAATACTCCCTTGTTGTCTCCATCAACCCGGGTTACATCGTTTGAGTCACCGTCTTTTCTCATAATGATGACATCAACTTCCTTGTGAGCTTCATCATTGCCGGCGTTTTCTTCAGGGGTTCCGATCTTCAGCATTTTGCTGAATTTGCCCGGGAACTGCATATTGATCTCGAGCGTTCCGCCCTTGATGTCCTGCGTTTCCGGTGTATTGATGTATGTCGTCGTTCGGCCGATGATCGTCATACTGTTGACGTTTCTCAAATTGGTGTCACCGCCGATCGCCTGTCTGGCACGATTTATAAGCTCCAAAGCCTTCGCGTCCGATTTGAATTTTGCATTTGTCTTTTCGATAATACTGCCGATACCGATAAAAAATACCGATAAGAATAAAACTGAAACTATGAATCTTTTCATTTTTGCCTCCAAAAAAATTTGATAATTGGTCATTATGACTTTTGAGATTATGACAATGATAAACCGGAAAGTGTTTAAGAAAAAGCAAAGAAATTGTTAAGAATGTTAAATCTTGACAATTTCTTTGTTCAGTTAATCCGTTATTCCAATTCCCCTGATCTTTCCGTTTTCGATGACAAGGATCAATCGTAGCGGACTGTTTTTGAAACTTATATAAGACCTGGGATTTATGACCTTGATCGAATCAACTTCAAGTCCCTTTAATTCATCGCCGATCCCGTTCATTCTTTCCAGATGTTTTTCCGTGGATGCCGAATTTTTTAAACCTTCCTCAAAATAATTTTCAACTACATTTTTTATGGCTTCAACATTTCGCCCGGTCGCCGCTTCGAAAAAAGCTTTGATAAGTTGTCCGTCGGGATGTTTCGCCGGATCGGTATAGACCGCATCAATTTTTGATGAAAGCTTTGAAACGTAATCTGAGTTTCGCAGGGTTTCAGAAATTTCACCGGCTAAGTTTTCATATTCACGTTTGTAATTATTGGTTAATAAGATGATGACGGTTTTTTCCTGCGGGTATCGCCAAAAGTCCGCAAAAAACACACCGTTACTGCCGTTATGAGCGATCAGGGTCGTGTTCCTCGGAGTCGGGAAAATTGCCCAGCCGTAACCGTAAAAAGAATCGGCATTTTCACCTTCGCGGATATGTTTTTTGTAAAATTTTTCCTTCGCTTGTTTGTCGAGAATTTTGTCGCTTTCAAGAGCCAGATGCCATTTGTAGAGATCTTCGATAGTGCTTGAAATTCCGCCGTTGCCGACGAGATGCCAATAAAGATCGGGCTGTTTCTGATACCGCCCGGTCATTTTTCCCCAGATGCCATTTTCGGTGTAGCCGACGGCAACCCGTTCCTCTTTCCAATCTGGAATGCTGTAACCCGTATCCGCCATTTTGGCCGGCTTGAAAAGATTTTTATGCAAAAAGTCCTCATAATTTTCACCCGAAACTTTTTCGATTATCGCCGCCAGGAGCGAATAGCCGACATTGGAATAGTCATAAGTTTCATCGGGTTTTGATCTCAGCGGGGTTTCAAATGCTCTTTTTAAATAGTCGCTTTTTCTGATGATTTCCTCATCCGGTCCGAGTGCGGCCGGCAGACCGCTCGAATGTGTCAGGAGATGGTGAATTGTAATCTCATTTTTATCAGCCGGAACATTTTCGAGATATTTGCCGATCTTATCCATAACCGATAATTTTCCCTGCATCTCAAGTTTTAAGATCGCCGCACCGGTAAATTGTTTGGTGATCGAGCCGGTTGAAAAAACCGTTTTCGGGGTCGCTTTGATTTTCTTTTCCCGGTCGGCAAAACCATATCCGTTACTGCTGACCTTGCCGTTTTGAGCGATCAAGACCGCACCGCTGAAACCCTCCTCGGATAAACGTTCCATCAATTTATTCACATTTTCGAAATTATTTGAACTATTCGGCTGCCAAGCATACAGATTACTGATAAGCAGAAATAAAACTAATAAAAAGCATGCTGATTTTTGTGTAAACATATCTTGATACCATCCTTATTTTATAGAAAACTTGTTTAATTTAAAAAAATTACGGTTATAGAAATGACATAATCTAAAAGTGCATTGTTTAAATTGAAGCAAAAATTTTGTTAAAAATGTAAAATTTCGATTTAAAAATTGTAATTTATAAAAATTTAGTAGCATAATTTTAGATGTGAAGAGGTCTGTTTATCCATATCTGCTGGTTTTTGCGTTGCTTGGCTTGCTCGGTCTGCTGGCGACCTTGCAGTATAGGTGGCTCGGTCAGATCAGTGATGCGGAAAAAGTACGTTTGGAAGAGCGGCTATCGGGTGATACAAAAAGATTCACCGATGATTTTAACCGTGAAATTCAAAAGGCATATTATTCATTTCAGATTGATGCCGAGGATTTTGAAGAAAAAAACTGGAACAGTTTTGTTAAACGATTTGAATTTTGGAAAACCCGAACGGAATTTCCCGGACTTGTAAAAGACGTCTATTTTTATAAAAACGGCGAAAATCCGGAAGTTTTGAAATTTGATAAATCAAAAAATACGTTTACCGAAACTGATTTTACAGATGAATTAAAAGCGATCGAGACCAGACTGAAAAATGACCGGGAATTTTCTCCGCTTCTCGGCAAACAAACGGCTTTGGCCGTTCCGGTATATAAAAAGGAAGAACATCTCGAAAAAATCGTCATTCAAAAAAGGGAACTTCACGACAAAAAATTAAAAACGGAAACCGCCATCAATCTTCCGGAAAAATACGGTTTTATATTGATAAAACTTGACGAAAATATCATAAAGACAAATATTCTTCCCGGTTTGGTTCAAAAATATTTTTCCGATTCCGACGGGATAAACTACAAAATTGCCGTCAAAAATCCGGAAAATCAAATGGTCTTTCAAACCCATGATGAACATATCACGAAGGCGGATGCAACCGCAAAGTTTTTCAATCTGGTGCCGAACGATATGATTTTCTTTTCAAAAGAGATCGGCAATGCCGCCATTGAAGCCGATTCTAAGCCTCGTCGTGAGGTGATCTACAGCCGGAGAAATTCTGTTTCCACCACAAAAACTACGGAAGTTAAAGAGGAAAAGGATGAAATTGTCAGCGTCAATGTTCAAAGAATGGACGATGCCAAACAGCGAATCGCCGTTTTTGAAGGAAAAGGACAGACAAATAAGGGAATCTGGACACTCGATATTCAGCATACATCCGGCTCGCTCGAACAATTTATAACCAACACGCGCCGCCGGAATCTGGGTATCAGTTTCGGGATTTTATCACTGCTTGCCGTCAGTGTTATTTTAATCTTTTTATCTTCGCAACGGGCAAAATCGCTCGCCCAAAAACAGATGGATTTCGTATCGAGCGTTTCGCACGAATTCAGAACACCTTTGGCGGTGATCTATTCGGCGGGCGAAAATCTTTCGGACGGTGTCGTCGGCGAAAAGGAAATGATTTCGCATTACGGGAAACTGATAAAACGCGAGGGCAAAAAACTTTCGGGCATGGTCGAGCAGATTCTGGAATTTGCCGGTGCCAGATCGGGCAAACGAAAATTCGATTTTCGGAGAGTTTCCGTTGAAAAGATTATCTCGGACGCACTGGCCGAATGTCAGCCTTTGATCGAAGAACAGGGGTTTGAAGTGGAAAGGGAAGTTTCCGGGAATTTGCCGCAAATCAATGCGGATGAAAAAGCCTTAACCCAGGCCGTTCAAAATTTGATCAACAATTCTTTAAAATACGGTAACGGAACGAAATGGTTGAAAGTTTCTGCATTTAACGGAGAAGGAACGGTTAAAATCTCTGTAGAGGATCAGGGGATCGGCATTTCAAAGAAAGACAAAAAACAAATCTTCGAACCGTTTTTCAGAGCCGAAACGGTCGTGGATGAACAGATCAGCGGAAACGGTTTGGGTTTAAGTCTGGTCAAACAGATCGTCGAAGCCCACGGCGGAAAAATTCTGGTCGAAAGCGAAATCGGAAAAGGCAGTAAATTTATTGTTCATTTACCATTAAACATTTAACATATTTTGATGTTTGAGTTTAACGATAAATGTTCAATGATAAATGATAAATGAACAGAGTTTTATTAGTTGAAGACGAAGAAGGGTTGATTATTACTCTCTCCGACCGTTTGCAGAGCGAGGGCTTTGATGTATCGGTCGCCAGCAACGGACTCGATGGTTTTCAAACAGCCTTGGAGAATTCTTTTGACATTATAATTCTTGATGTAATGCTTCCGAAAAAAAACGGTTTTGATGTTTGCCGGGATTTGCGAAAAGACGGCATCGAAACACCGATCCTGATGCTGACGGCGAAAGGCGAGACGATTGATAAGGTTCTCGGCTTAAAACTCGGGGCGGACGATTACCTGACGAAACCCTTTGAAGTGATGGAACTTTTGGCGAGAATCGAGGCTTTGCTCAGACGTTCACCCGTTTCAATGAAAAACGGTTCGCCGAACAACTTTCAATTCGGCGAAGTGGAAATTGATTTTAAAAGAGCCGAAGTTTTCAAAAACAAAGCGGCCATCGAACTTTCGGCGATGGAATTTAAATTATTGCAATTTCTGATCGAAAACCGCGGCAACGTTCACTCCCGCGATGAATTACTCGATGCTGTCTGGGGATACGATGCGATGCCGACCACCCGCACGGTTGACGTCCATATCGCCTGGCTCCGCCAAAAACTCGAAGAAAACCCCAAACACCCGAAATTTATTCAAACGGTTCACGGTCTCGGCTACAAATTTGTTGATGCGATTTAATTCAAAAAAAATAAAGAAGTGCCTTTTTTTAACAACGGCACTTCTTTATTTTGATAAAAGTGAAAAAGAAAAGACAAATTACTGTTTCTTGCCGGCTGAATTGCTCCCGTTAGCTGTCAGGGTTATTCCCGAAACATCGCCATTGACCTGCACATTCTGCGGGGTAAAGGATTGTTCCTTCGCCGATGCATCAAGTGTATAGGTCTGTCCGGTTTGAACACCTGAAAAACTGAAGTAGCCGAAAATGTTCGTTCGGGCAAACTGCGGCGAAGAACCTAATTTCAGCATCGCCGGAGAGATGGAAACGATAGCGTGCGGAATGCCGCGGCCTGAAGAATTGACAACGCGACCGCTGACGGTAGCGGAAGCAGCGGCAACTTCGACCGAACCGATGTCAACTGCACTTCCGGCCGGTCTTCCGACACCTCTTTGATCTGTAACCACGGCATTCGGCGGATTGCTCGTTGCACAGGAAAGATCAACGACACAATTCTGACCGGCATCAATAGCGGGAGAACCCGTGTTCGGCAGGAAAGTCATTCCGAAACCGCCGTTGTCGGCCAAAGGCAAAAGCATCGGATCGGTGTTTGTTAAATCTGATGCGACCCAACCAGTACTTGTCCCGACATTGCCAATAATATTTGTTCCTTCCGAAGAGATTCCGTTTGTGGAATTGGTCACGTCGGGCGAGGAGGCCGAACCGTTGTTTCCGGCGATGATCGTGTTGCGGATAAATAGATTGACATTCGTTGTCCCGCGGTGAAGTCCGCCGCCGTTATTTGTCGAAGTGTTGTTTGAAAAGGTCGAATTCGTAATGATCTGGTTTGTGCCGTTCGATTGAATACCGCCGCCGCTTCCGCCCGGAGCGTTATTATTGGCAAAAGTAGAATTGGTAATGCGGACTATTCCGTTTAACTGACCGCCGCCGCCGCCGGTCGTGCCGCCGCTCGTATTACCCATAAAGGTCGAGCTTTCGATGATCAGAGTGCTGGTCGAAAAATTCTGTATTCCGCCGCCCGAACTCGTCGAAGTATTATTGGACACGACACAGTTTATGAGAGTCAAATTGCCCGGAACGGCGGGTGACCCGGTCGAGGCGTTGTTCAAGGCTCCGCCGTTTGCACCTGTATTGCCCGTGATCACCGTGTTTGAAATGACCGTTGTTCCGCCGGCGTTGTATATTGCTCCGCCCCTGCCCGTATTCAACGCACCGGCTCCGGTTCCGCCGGTAAATGTCAGATCGTTGATAAATACTGTGGCCGTATTGATGGTCAAAATACGGCTGTTCATATTTCCGTTGATCGTTATTAAATCAGCCCCCGTACCGTTTATCGTCAAACTGCCGTTACCCGTTATGACAATTTCTCCAAGCGTTACATTTATGGTTTGATTTACACCGCTTGTTAACGGCAGGCTAAAGGCGACGATATCATCGTCAGCCGTGGCGTTTGCCGCCGTGATCGCTTCCCGCAAAGAACAATCCGCATCACATGTACCGTCGTTTGAATCGGTTGTTTTTGTGACAGTATAGGTAGCGGAGAAAATCGTGGTAGAAATGAAAAAAACGAAAAATAGAGACAGAACTCCCCTGTAAATAAAGTTCATATCGCCCTCCTCAAAGTTCAATGATTTTTTTAAGTTTTTAAAGCTTAGGGAGCAATAATAGGTTCAAAAAAAAATAAAAGCAAGGTAATTTCGAACAGTTTAAAATTCCGCATCCGGCAAGGACGGTTCGCGTCTGGCCACACCCGTCGCAAGTGCCGCATCTTCAACATCTTTCGCAACTGCTTTGGCTACACGTTTATCGAAAACCGAAGGGATGATGTAATCGGCGTGAAGTTCGTCTTCACCGACGATTTCAGCTATGGCATTGGCGGCGGCAAGTTTCATTTCCTCATTGATTTTTGAAGCCCGGCAATTTAAGGCACCGCGGAAAATCCCCGGAAAGCATAAAACGTTGTTGATCTGATTCGGATAATCGGAGCGTCCGGTCGCCATCACGGCGACGTGTTCGAGGGCATCTTCCGGATAAATTTCGGGATCGGGATTTGCCATCGCAAAAATGATCGGATCATCCGCCATATTTTTGAGATCGGGAACATCTATCACACCCGGGACGGATAAACCGAAAAATACGTCGGCACCTTTGATGACATCGTGGATGTCACCTTTTTCCTTATCGGGATTAGTGTTGCGGGCATACCAATCCTTGACCCAATTCATATTTTCCGTGCGGCCTTGATAGAGCGAACCGCTGGTGTCGCAACCGACGACATTTTGAACCCCGGCCGCCATGACGATCTTGGTGCAGGCAACACCGGCGGCACCGATCCCGTTGACGACGATCTTGATGTCCTCCATTTTTTTACCGACGATCTTGAGCGAATTGATCAAGGCCGCCAAAACGACCACGGCCGTTCCGTGCTGATCGTCGTGAAAAACCGGTATATCCAATTCCTGCGTCAGACGTTCCTCGATCTCAAAACATCTCGGAGCGGAAATATCTTCAAGATTGATACCGCCGAAGGCGATGGATATATTTTTTATCGTTTGGACGATCTCATCGGAATCTTTTGTATCGAGACAGATCGGAAATGCATCAACACCGCCGAATTCTTTAAAGAGCTGGGCTTTTCCTTCCATCACCGGCATCGCCGCCGCACCGCCCAAATTTCCAAGTCCGAGGACGGCACTTCCGTCCGAAACGACCGCGACCGTATTTTTCTTAATTGTCAAAGTGTAAGCTTTTTCGGGGTCTTTATGGATTGCCTGACAAACTCTCGCCACTCCGGGCGTATAGGCCATCGAAAGATCAGCTCGCGTTTTCAACGGGATTTTTGAAACTGTTTCGATCTTGCCGCCGATGTGCATCAAAAATGTTCGGTCGGAAACCTGCAAAACTTCGACACCGTCAATTTGATTGACGGCCTCGACGATCTGGTTGTCGTGTTCTTCCGAATAAGCATTGACGGTTATATCGCGGACGATAAAACCTTTGCCGACCCGGACGATATCAATCGCTCCGATATCGCCTCCGGCTTTTCCGATAATTGTTGTGATTTCACCCAATTTTCCGGGTTCGTTTTGGATATGGACACGCAAAGTTAGACTATAACTTGCACTTGGAGTTTGTTTTTCAGGCACTTATAAAACCTACTTGTTAAAAAAATTTGAAATTCCGATTGCTCTAAAGAGTTTATCAGAAACAAATTGCAATTTGCCAAGATTCGAATTTATTTTATGCAATTTGCCATAAATGACTATAAAAAAAGCCCGTAAAATAAGGGTTTAATAAACGGCACGGGCTTTGTTGGTAAAACCGGGCGGATGCTTTGATAAAAAGCAAATTTAACGATGATCTTAAAAAGGAGAAACTATGGAAACCAATACTTCGATTATACTTTTAACTTATATCGGCTATATCGCTATAAGTGTCGTTTTGACGATCTGGGTTGCAAAGACTCTGCATAAAAACGGCCGGGTTTTTCTGGTTGATGTTTTCGGCGGGAATGAGGAATTAGCCGATTCGGTCAATCATCTGCTTGTCGTCGGTTTTTATTTGATAAATCTCGGCTATGTCAGTCTGGCTTTGAAACTGAGTGAATATCCGACCAATCTGCCGATGGGTGTCGAAGCTCTGTCCTGGAAGATCGGCTTGGTTTTGGTCGTTTTGGGCGGAATGCATTTTTTTAATTTGTTTATTTTCAACCGCATTCACCGCCGGCCGAAATTCCAAAACCCTAAATTTCAGACAAAAAGCGTGACCGAACCAAAAATTTAATCCGAAAATAATTTGGAAATGCTTTCGGCATAATTCGAAAGCATTTCCACAATGAGAAAAAAAAATTGAAATGTTTCGTAAATTAAAACATCGGCCGCAACAGACCCCGAAAAACCCCAAGAATTTCAACTTTATCGGCGGGTTCATTGATGGATTCAAATTTTTGA
>JBGTRS010000080.1:0-248 GCA_041940665.1 Pyrinomonadaceae bacterium
GGGCACTGATTAATGAGTTAAATTTAACATTCAAGTTTGTTTTTGAGAATCCTTCCGGAGAAAAGAATATAAAAAATTTTGCGGATGAACTGAGTAAATAGACGGTTTTGCTTTGATAATTTCAAACTACTTTGTAATAATTGCTGTTTTGCATATTTGGAAATAAATCAATGACAATGTTTATATTATTTTTTCAAGGCGGCGGTCTGATATGGACGATTTTACCGTTCGTTTTAATTTTCGGGATT
>JBGTRS010000080.1:258-12702 GCA_041940665.1 Pyrinomonadaceae bacterium
CCTTTCTTTCGGTGTTGCGGCAGTACCGCAGCCGTGGCGAAGAACGCACAGGCGCATTCCGCCAGGTCGTTGCCAGCGACGAGATCGTCACGAACGGCGGGGTGATCGGTAAGATCGTCGAGGTTCGCGACACGAGTTTTATTATCCGCAGTGCCGATAAGTCGAACATCGAGATCGGAAAGGCGGCAGTTGTCGGAAAACGACACGAAGAACAAGCGAATTAAGAGAAACAGACTTCCATACTAATTTTTTGAGTTTTGTAATAATGAAAAATAGCAATCTTTGGATAAGAACGACAATTATTCTGGCGGTTTTGATTTTGGGGATCTACCTCGTCATCGGACCACGCGGCGGAATAACTTCAAATGATTTCACCTGGTCGGGTATCAAGCAGAATCTGGCTGAAAATGTCAATCTGGGGTTAGACCTGAAAGGCGGAACACATCTCGTCATGCGTGTAAAAACCGAGAAATATCTGGCAAATTTGACGCAGAACAATCGGGATGCCGCTTTTAACGCCGCAAAAGATGCGAAATTACCCGTAACGGACAGTTCGTTTGTAGCTGAATCCGGGACGTATTCGGTAACTTTGAATCTTTCCGATGCTTCGAAAGCTCAGGCCGTGATTGATGAGGTCAAGAAGAAGGTGGACTTTTTCGAATGGAGTGAGGATAACAACGGAACTTCGGTCACCTGGTCAATGCCGACTCAGAAACAAATTCAAATAAAAGAAGAGGCCAGAGATCAAGCGATGCAGATCATCAACGACCGGATCGATCAATTCGGTGTCGCCGAAAATACTCTGCAAAAACGCGGAACGGTTGATTCGGGCGAGATTCTTCTGCAAATGCCGGGTGTTGATGATCCGGAAAGTGTGAAAAGGGTGATCAGGTCTGATGCCAAACTTTCGCTGAAAGCAGTTGTCAGTCCGCCGAATCCGAATCTGCAGACCTATCCGACCAGAGAAGCAGCTTTGCAAAGTATCGGCGGACAGGAAACGCCCGAAAGAAAGGTTTACAAATATACGGAGCGGGATAATCCGACCGATCCGAATCAGCAAAATCAGCCGGAACAATGGGTCGTGACCGAGCATCCGGCAATTGTTGACGGAAGTCAGATTAGAACTGCTTCTGCCATTCCCGCCGGTGCGACGGGTGTCGGTGACACATACCATATTTCGTTTGCCTTGAAACCGAGCGGAGCTCAAAAATTCGGTGATTGGACGGGAAGAAATGTCGGTAATTATATGGCCGTAATACTCGGACCCGAAGGGAAGGAAGAGGCAAAATCGGTCGCCTTTATACAATCTCAGATCTTTGATCAGGGACAGATCAGCGGGAATTTTACAAAACAACAGGGCGAGGATTTGGCGAAGGTTCTTAAATCGGGTTCTTTGCCTGCGGAGCTGGAATATCTTGAAGAACGGACGGTCGGACCGAGTTTGGGAGCGGATTCGATCCGGGCGGGACTAAGTGCGGCACTCGGCGGTTTGATTTTTATCATCTGCTTTATGCTCGTCTATTACCGCGGGTCGGGAATCAATGCAGTCGTCGCACTGACAATGAATATGATTCTGACGCTCGGTGCTCTGATCGCTCTGAACGCGACTCTGACCTTGCCCGGCATTGCCGGCCTGATTCTCGGGATCGGTATGGCGGTCGATGCAAACGTGCTTGTCTTTGAGCGAACGCGGGAAGAATTAAAGGACGGTAAAGGTGTGGCCAAGGCGATCGAGTTGGGATTTGACCGGGCGTTCATTACGATCATTGACTCGAACGTCACGACGATCATTGCCGGAATTATTTTATATCTCTACGGTTCGGGACCGATTCGCGGTTTTGCCGTAACGCTTATTTTAGGATTGCTGATCAATCTGTTCACGGCCGTTTTTGTTTCGAAAACGATTTTCCTGTGGCTTTTGGAACGTAATCCGAACAAGCAAAAATTAAGTATCTAAGTAATAAATAAAGTTTTGCAAATATTTTTTGCATTCATCATAAAAAATAATGTTTGATCCATTTAGTAAGATAAACGTAGATTGGATGGGGATCCGCAAACCTTTGATTGCGGTATCCATTCTGGTGCTTTTGGCCGGATTGGTTTCGGCTATCGGAAGACAGTTGACGCCGGGCGGAACCGATGCTTTTAATCTCGGTGTAGATTTTCAGGGTGGTTCGGTGATCACCGCCAAATTCAAAGACGGCAGACCGTCCGAAGAAGAGATTCGAGCGGCGTTAGCAAGCGTTGGGCAAAGCGAAGCGGTGATCCAGTCTTCGACCGATAAACAAGACGAGGTTTTGATAAAAATACCTCTGCTTGAAGGCGAGGAAGATACCACTCAAAAAACTTCCAGAACTCAGACGACACCGGCAAATGCAAATCAAGGTAACCAGGAGAATGGTGCAAGCGGTTCTGCAAATACTGCAAATGAAACGAATGCCAATGCTGAAGCAAATGTCAATTCATCCGTTAACGCCAATAGTGAATCAAACACGGCGGCTAATGCCAATACGGAAACGTCCGGTGAGAACAATCAGATCAGCGTAGGCCGGGCCTTGGTCAAAAAGGCTCTCGATACATTTGGTACAGAAGCACCGGCCGGAACTCCTCTAGCTCAGGCAAAAGATGCTAAATATCAGATCGTCGGAACCGATTCGGTCGGCCCCGTCGCCGGAGAACAACTGAGAACGCAGGCGATTATCGCCACGCTTCTCGGTATGGTCGGGATTCTTTTATTTATCGCTTTTCGGTATGACTGGACGTATGCCGCCGGTGCGGTTATCGCCGTCTTTCACGATGTTTTGATCACACTGGCATTTTTCACGATGTTCCAGTGGGAAGTAAGTCTTTCGGTATTAGCGGCTTTATTAACGTTGGTCGGATTCTCGGTTAATGACTCGATCGTAATTTTTGACCGCATCCGTGAAAATTTGACATTGCGACGCGGACAACCGCTCTACGATTTGACGAATGACTCGATCAATCAAACGATGTCGCGGACGATCGTCACCAACGGATTGGTTTTTCTGGCCGTATTAGCTTTGGTTTTGTTCGGCGGTGAAGTTTTGAAAGGATTCTCTCTGGCTTTGTTTGTCGGTGCCATTACGGGAACCTATTCGACCATTGCGATTGCCAGTCCGATCGCGATCTGGTGGCAGAGCAAACTCGGCGAGGCAAAGATGAAAGAAACAAAGATTGAGAAGGAAAAGAAACTTGCTTCAGCCGCCCGGCGTTCCGTCACGAGAAGACCGCTTTCAAAATAGGGTTTTATGTGAGGAGCTATCATCGGTGTGCCGGGAAAATCTCTGTTAATTAAGAAATTATTTAACTTATGGGATTTATTTATTAAGAAAAAAGTTAAAAAAACTTTAAAATCGTAATAATTTTCTTGACTTTCTTTTAATAAGTATTTAGACTTCAAGACGTTGCTGGTCAATTAAATATTCTAAAGATGCTTTTATCCGCTTCATTCGATAAGTGCGGATTTTAACAGCACTTTTATAGTTAAAAGGCTGGCAAAGGTCTATTTAATCCCGCACCTAATGAATGGTTCTAAAAAGACATCTTAAAATGAGTTTGGTAAAATCGTAACAAACAGAATTTTTGAAAATTACGATTTTTACATAGATATAGTTTTACTTTAAGGAATAAATTTCAGTTTTGATAACCCTTGACCCATTTGGCACCGGAATAGGGAGGAAAAATACTATGTTAGATCAATTAGTCGAATCTAAAAATACAGGTAGCGAGAACAGAAAGAAAAATACTCTGTTGGCAGTTACGCTTCTATTGGTGTTCGGCAGTTTTGTGACGGCTTTGGGATACAGCCTTTTTACGCATGACTTATTTATCGATGGTGAAGGACTTGAACTTTCAACTCTGGTCGCTCCGCCGATTCCCGAAGAGGCACCGCCGCCGCCGGAAGAAGAGCCGGAACAGAAAAAACAGCAGGAGAAGACGATAAATGCGGACGTTCGGAAAGAACTGATCGCAAATATTATGCAATCTCCGCCGAAAGAACCGCCGAAAATCAGCACGGAAAAATCCAATGTCAGACAAATGAATTTGGACAGACCGACAATTCAAGGTGATCGAGATTTAGATGCTTTTGACAATACCAAAGCGCGGCCTTCTGCAGATGATTTAAGAGATGCTACCGGATTTAAGCCGGGAGATAATAATCCAGGCGGAGGAAATGATGACAGCGGTAAGGGAGCCGCACCGCCACCGCCACCGCCACCGCCACCACCGGCACCGCCACCGGTTCCCAAACGTATTTCGGGCGGTGTTGTCAACGGTAAGGCAACGAGTTTGCCGACGCCGGCTTATCCGGCTGCAGCACGAGCGGCAAATATCAAAGGTGCTGTGAACGTTGCTATCGTGATAAGCAAAGATGGCAGTGTGATGTCGGCAAGTGCAGTGAGCGGACATCCGCTACTCAGAAGTGCGGCAGTTGCCGCGGCACGTCGGGCAAGATTTGCACCAACATTGCTTTCGGGACAACCCGTAGAGGTTTCCGGGGTTATCGTTTATAATTTCCAATAAACACTTAAACCCTATTAACATTGGCTGTGGGAATCAAACATCCTTCCCACAGCCAACAAAATTATTTAATAATTACAAAAATCGAAAATTTTTCGGCAATTATAAATTTTTCATTTTTTTGGAGGAAAAACAATGACATTTTTTGGTAGCCTTCTTGGCTTTTTGATGATGTTTGCTGAAGAGGGAGAATCACATTTTACTTTATATAATATTGCACAAGAATTAACCATCCCGGGTTGGATCGTTATTGCAATTCTACTTCTTCAATCAATCTATTTAATCGCTGTCGGTATCGAGCGTTGGCTGACCTATAACAAGGCCAAACAACAATCGCGTCAATATGCACCGAAAGTTGCTCAAGCACTTAAAAACAGCAATATTGACGAAGCGATTACGATCAGCGACAAGCATAAAGATTCCCATCTGGCGATGGTTGTTTCTTCGGGCTTGAAAGAATTTAATGCACATCTTAGTAATCAGGATATTGCGGTTGATGAAATGGAAGCTTCAAAACGTGCTTTGCAACGGGCGATTGCGGTTAAAACGGCCGAGTTAAAACGCGGCCTCTCCGGTTTGGCCACGGTCGGTTCGACAGCTCCGTTTGTCGGATTGTTCGGAACCGTTGTCGGTATCATTGGTGCATTTGTTCGTCTCGCTTCGCAGAAAGGTGCGGGTATTGACGTTGTCGGCGGTGCAATCGCTGAAGCCCTTATTGCTACGGCTTTCGGTATTGCTGTGGCAGTTCCGGCCGTATGGTTGTTTAACTATTTCACCAACAAAGTAACGAGTTTTGGTGTTGAAATGGAAAATTCCGCTTCGGAATTGGTTGACTATTTCATTAAGCAGCGAACCAAACGCTTGGAAAGTTAAACTAAATAGAAAAGTTTTAACATAAGGGAGAAAAGTTTTATGGCAGCGAAAGTTGGCGGAACTGATGAATATAATTCGGACATTAATGTAACACCGATGGTGGATGTGATGTTGGTTTTGCTGATCATCTTTATGATCATCACACCTTTGTTGCAAGACGGAGTCTCGGTAAATATTCCTAAGGAAATGAGATCTCCGAAAGAAGACAAGAACGTTTCATCCGATACCGCGGTAGTTGTTTCAATTCCGAAAGACGGTCAATTCTATTTAGGTACAACCAAAGAACCGTATGCTCTGGATTTGCTCGGTGAAAAAATCAAAGCCGAGATGGAAGGTAAAACGCCGGAAGAAAGAATTGTCTATATCAAAAGCGGAATTGATGTCAATTACGGTACCGTAGTTGAAGCAATCGACACAATTCGTAAGCAGGAAATAGACAGAATCGGTCTTGTCGCCGATAAGAGAAAAGGCGAAGAAGAGTAACGATAGCATTCACCGTTTATATCACAAGGAGTAAAAAATTATGGGAATGTCAACAGGCACTTCATCTGATGGTGGAGCAACCCCGAACATTAACGTAACACCACTTATAGACGTATTATTGGTATTATTGATCATCTTTATGGTTATCGCCCCGGTCAAACCTCATCAATTTGAGGCAAAAGTTCCGGCCGAACCAAAGGATCAACCGCAGGATGTTGAGATAAAGCCAAATCCGCTTACATTGGTTGTTTCGATCAATAAAGATGATGGTTCAGTTAAATTAAACGATGAATCAGCCGGAAATACATCCGATACCAAAGAGTTGGAAACCAAACTTGAAACCATTTTTAAGGAAAGAACAAACAATGGTGTTTTTCGTGAGGGTACTAATGAAATTGAAAAAACAATTTTCATAAAGTCTCCGAAAAGTATTAAATACGGCGAAGTGGTTAAGGTCATTGATGCGGCAAAATTGGCTGGAGCTCAGCCGATCGGTTTGCAGATTGACGATTTATCTGAATAAATATATTTAAAATTTGAGACGAATTATTAATAACCATCAATTCACATTCGTCTCAAATTTTAAGCATTAATATGGAGTCAAAATGATGAAAGTCTCTCGTTTAGGGATATTTACTTTACTATTATTAACAGTTGTTTTAGGTGCTAGTTGTAGTTTTTACAACCGGGTCATGGCTAGAAAAAATCTGGTTGACGGAGCAAAAATCTACAACGACCGAGACTTTAAAGCAGCGGAAGAACGGTTTAGAAAAGCAGTTTCTTACGATCCTAATTTTACGACCGAAGAAAGCAAAATGGCCCAATTATTTTTGGCCAGAACGATTCATTCGGAATTTGCGGGCAATCGTAAACTGACGGAAAAAGCTGAAAGTGCTATTAAAGAATACCAAATCGCTCTCAAGGCTTTTTTGACCGATTTAAAGGAAAAGTCCGAGCAGGCCAAAGCCAATCCAAATGATGAAAAGGCACAAAAGGCGTTCAAGCAGGCTCAGGAAAGTGTCGGTTCAATCGTTCGGGCGGTGGCAAGTCTTTATGAAAATCTTCAGCAAAATGATAAATGGAACGAATGGCAAACTGCTCAAGCCGCAAATGAACAATTGCCGAACGATGTCCGTGCCAGTTCTTATGTAGCACTAGCTTCAAAAGAATATTCCTGTGCCAATGACATAACTGATACGGAACAAGTCAAGGAGACCATCAAAGAAGATGGCAAGGATGTCTTTAAGTTCAGCAAACCAGAGAATGAAGAAGACTTTGAAAAGCTGAAAACTTGCGTCGAAAAAGGAACTGAATTAGTCAATAAGGCTGTTGAACTCGATCCGGAAAGCGATTCTGCCTGGTCATATAAAGCGAGTTTGATCGAACAAAACAGAAGAATTGCTGAAATGAACGGTGAGGAAGAGAAAAAAGCCGATTTGAAAAATCAGTTTAATGAAGCCAAATCAAAATTTGAAGAATTGGCCGAAAAACGTAAGAAGGCTGAAGAAGAAGCTGCCCGTAAAAAAGCTGAAGAAGAAGCTAAAAAAGCCGGTAGAAAAGTTCAGGAAGGAAATGAAGCAAAACCGGCCGGCGAAAATAAATAGTCATCAAATTTTGGTTTTTTGATTTACGGCAACACTTAATTTTACCTGTAAAATTGGTGTTGCCTTTTTCTATTTAAAAAAATGCAGATCGGGTTGAACGGAATTTAATTGGAAATTATTCCGTATATCTTGTTATATTTAAAAATATAAAAATGATTCGGATAGAAGACATAATCGAGAAGGTCAAAAATAATCACCCGCAGACGGATGTTGATCTGATTCGCCGTGCCTATCTTTTTTCCGCCCTGCACCATCGTGGACAAAAAAGGGCATCGGGTGAGCCGTACCTTGTTCATCCGTTGGCTGTTTCGGATATTTTGGCAGATATGCGGCTCGATGATATGAGTATTTCGACCGGGCTTTTACACGATGTCGTCGAAGATACGCTGGTTGAACTCGAAACGATCAGGGAATATTTCGGTGAGGAGATAACGAGATTGGTTGACGGATTGACGAAGATTGCTCACATCAGCAACCTTCCGAAAGAAAAACAGCAGGCCGAAAACGTCCGTAAGATGGTTCTGGCAATGATCACGGATGTCCGCGTCGTCATCATCAAACTTGCCGACCGGCTTCATAATATGCGGACGATGGAATTTCTAAAGCCGGAAAAACGTGCCAGAATTTCACAAGAGACACTCGATATATACGCTCCGATCGCCCATCGTCTTGGAATGGGGAAGATCCGCAGTGAACTCGAAGACCTTTCATTTCAAAATCTGCATCCGCAGGAATACCAGAAACTTTCAAAAGAAGTCGAATCCAGACGAGCCGATCTGGAAGCCACACTCGAAAAAATTACCAATACGATCAAAGAAAAATTAAATGAAAATGAAGTTCCTTATATCGAAATACAAAGCCGCGTAAAACGTCTCTATTCGCTTTGGAAAAAGCTAAAAAAACGTAAGTTGAAGATAGAAGAGGTTTATGACCTGATCGCCGCCCGCATCATTACTCCCGATAATCAGAAGAAAAATTGTTATCTCGCCTTGAGCGTCATACACGACATCTGGACACCCGTGCCGGAGCGGTTTAAGGATTGGATCGGAAGTCCGCGGGATAATCTCTATCAGTCGCTTCATACGTCCGTGATCGGTGAAGGCGGTCAGGCATTTGAAGTTCAAATAAGAACCGAGGAAATGCATTTCATCGCTGAAGAAGGGGTCGCCGCACATTGGCGGTATAAGGACAATAAACTGGGCGAAACCGACGAAAGCATTGAAGAACTGCGGAAAACGGTTGAAAGACTTCTTCTGCCGCTGGTTGAGACGACACAGGAAAATGAAGATTCGGAAGAATTTATCGAATCTCTAAAACTCGACCTTTACCCGAAGGATGTCTATACATTCACGCCGATGGGAAAAGTTATTGATTTACCACGCGGGGCAACACCGATAGATTTTGCCTATGCGATTCACTCGGAGGTCGGTGATACCTGCACGGGAGCAAAAATCAACGGACGGATCGTACCGCTTCGCACCAAACTGCAAAACGGCAATGTCGTCGAAATTATGACGTCGCCGAATTCGACGCCTTCGCGGGATTGGCTCAATTATGTAGTTACATCAAAGGCCAGAAGCCGCATCCGCCATTGGATCGCCCAGCGTCAACGCACCGATTCGATCGAGATGGGACGCAAATTGCTTGAAAAAGAGTCAAGAAAGTTCGGGATTTCGTCGAAAAAAGTTTTAAGCAATGAAGAAGAACTAAAGCGTGTAGCCAACGAATACGGTCTGGGCCGGCCGGAAGATCTTTTTGCCTCGATCGGTTACGGTAAGACTCTGCCCAGGAATGTTTTGGCAAAATTTCTTGGTCCCGAAAAATTTTCCGAGCTTGATCCCGATAAACGAAAGAAAACAAGGCTTGAAACGGGCGTTGATGCGGTCAAAAAATTTATCGGCTTCGGCGACGATGCCATTGTCGTCAAAGGTGTTGATAATCTTCTGACAACCCGGGCGAGGTGTTGTAATCCGCTGCTTGGCGAAGAGATAATCGGTTACATTTCACTCGGGAAGGGAATAGTCGTTCACAACAAATACTGCAAAAACGTCAAACAACTAATGGTCAATAAAGACCGCATCGTGGATGTCGAATGGGCAAAAAGCGATAAAAAGGAAATTCAATCCGTTCGTTTACTTGTCACGACAGAAGACAGAACAGGAATGCTTGCCGGGATAACAAATGCTATCTCGGAGATCAAGACGAACATCCGCGATGCAAGAGCCAAAGTTTCCAATCGGGATGAAGGCTTGATCGAAGTCAGCGTCGAGGTTTTCGATAAAAAGCATCTCGACCGGGTTGTCGGTTCGGTAAAAAATGTATCGGGTGTAATAGACGTTGAGCGGTTGAATAATTCCAAAAGTAAATAAATTTAGATTTTCAAATCATACTTTAAACCATATCGTTAGGCCGATGCACGAAATTGTTTTGAAGATAAACGGAAAAGGGGAAATTAAATGACGTAATATGAGACAAAACCTTGTCGTTACTACTTAAAATCAATATTTACACGCAATGGCACGCTCATTGCTTCTATAATTCGCAGATGCTTTACAGCATCCTGCGAAGTCGGAGGTCGTAGATGATTCGTACAAGATTGACCGCATACTTTGCAGTATTTTTAACACTGTTCTTTGTAAATCCTGTAATTAATTTAGCCCAAACCGTTTCGGGAAATATTGGTGAATTGAAAGCCGGAACAAAAATTCGTGTTCGAATGGACAATGAAATAAATTCGAAGGTTTCAAGTTCGAATGATACATTCACAGTTACAGTTTCCGAGCCTGTGTTTGTCAATGAGGTTGCCGTATTGCCGATCGGCGTGATCATCGAAGGTCGCATTATAAAGGCTGAAAAAGCCGACTTTGGCGGTAAAAACGGACATATAGAAGTTGTGTTTGAAACATTAACCTATGAAAACGGTACAAAAAGAAATATCGAAGCCGTTTTGGTCAATAAGTTGAAGGCTGAGTCTACGAATACCTTAAAAATTTTAACGATACTCGGCGGAACAGCGATCGGCGGAATTATCGGAGCAGTTTCCGATACGGAAAACGGAGCTTTGATCGGAGCCGGAATCGGAGCGGGAGCAGGAACAGGAACAGCACTTCTGCAGAAAGGGAAAGATATTCGCATCAAAGCGAAGGAAGAATTCGAAATCGAATTGACAAAAAGCGTAAATTTACCGGCAGAAGGATTTTGAAAAGTTTTATAAAGTTTGGTCGTTGGCGAGAGAAATTTCAAACGACCTTTAAGAAAAAGGCTGATATGAAGGGGAGAGCATATCAGCCTTTTTCTTGTTTAAATATATTTCAAATATTCAACTTTCTCATTGTAAAAACAAACACTTCAAATTCCAAATTGACAGTATTGGCAAAAAACGCTCATAATAAAAATTCCAACGACCACAACTTTTTTACATTTAGAAATTTAACGAGAATGAGGCTTATCTTATGACGATTTCCCGACGCGAATTTTTAAAAATGACCGGAGTTGCCTTAGGAGTTGCGACGATTCCTTCCTGGGTCTATTCGGCCGATTTTACGTCAACCCCGTTTCCCGATCTGGATAAGGATAAACTTGCCGATGCCGCTTTATCGGTTGCCAGAAGATATGGAGCGACATACGCCGATATACGCATCAATCGTTACCGGATCGAATCTTTAAGTACTCGCGAAAGGCAAGTGCAATTTGTCGCTCAGGGACAGAATTTCGGTTTCGGCGTCCGTGTTTTGTATAAAGGCACCTGGGGGTTTGCCGCCAGCCCATTGGTGACGACCGATGAGGTAGTTCGGGTAACGACCGAAGCAATTGAAATTGCTAAGGCAAATTCAAAATTCCAAACCAACCCGATTAAAATGGTTGATGCTCCGAAGGTTTCCGGAAACTGGAAGACAAAATTCAAACGCGACCCGTTCGATGTGCCGATCAATGAAAAAATAGAATTTTTATTGAAATTAAACGAAGCGGCTCTCGGCACAAAAGGCGTCGGTTTTGTAAATTCTTCGATGGCCTGGGTCAATGAACAAAAATATCTCGCGACAACCGACGGAACAAAAGTCGAACAATATCTGATCCGCGGTGTGCCGAGTTTTTCGGTGACGGCGACCGACCGCTCGACCGGGGATTTTCAAACAAGAAATTCGCTCGCTCAGGCGATGGGCAAAGGATGGGAATATACGACTGAATATGACTGGATCGCTGAAGCCAAACAAGCCGGCGAAGAAGCGGTTGAAAAATTAAAAGCCAAACCGATCGCACCCGGCAAATACGATCTGATCCTCTATCCGTCGCATCTGTTCTTAACCATCCACGAATCAGTCGGGCATTCGACGGAACTCGACCGGGCTTTGCTCTGGGAAGCAAATTATGCCGGAACTTCGTTTTTAACGCCGGACAAAACAAATAAACTTCAATTCGGTTCAAAAATAGTCAACTTTTTCGCCGATAGAAATCAGGAAGGCGGACTCGCCACGGTCGGTTGGGACGACGAAGGCGTGCCGGGACAACAATGGGACATCGTCAGAAACGGTAAATTCGTCGGTTGGCAAACGACCCGCAGTTTGGCTCCCTTGATCGGCGAAAAAACTTCCCGCGGTTGTCTCCATGCCGATAGCTGGAGCAGTGTTCCGTTTCCGCGGATGCCGAATCTATCGCTCGAACCGGCGAAAAAAGACATATCAGCCGAAGATCTGATGGCGGATGTCAAAGACGGAATTATGATTCACGGGCGGGGAAGTTATTCGATAGATCAGCAACGCTATAATTTCCAGTTCGGCGGACAAACATTTTGGGAGATCAAAAACGGCAAAGTGACGGGAATGCTCAAGGATGTTGCCTATCAGTCCCGCACGACCGATTTTTGGAACGCCTGCGACGGTCTCGGCGGACGCTCAACTTACGAACTGCCCGGAACTTTCAATGACGGTAAAGGTCAGCCCGG
>JBGTRS010000081.1:0-12659 GCA_041940665.1 Pyrinomonadaceae bacterium
CTATTAAAAGGCGAGGAAAAATTTCAAAAAACCTTGATTCCATCAAAAGGTGATTTTGTCGAAGGAACGGTTTTGGAGATTTCGGAAGCGGAACTGCTCATCGCCGATAAATACGAACCCGAAAACTACAAACGAAAAAAGATTGTGCTTAAATCCGGCCGAGAGGCTTGGATTTATGCGGCTGATGATAAGTGAGCGGTTGTCAACAGAGAACGAACAGCTGAAAGGGTTCAGAGCCCTCAAAACTTTATTCGGTAAATTTTTTGTAGATCAAGAACGGGCAAGCCAAAAAAACTAAAAAAGCCAATGCTCCGAGCAAATTGGAGTCATTTGAATGAGCGATAAAACGTAAGGTCAGTGCGGCAAAAGCAAGCAGATAAACGAGCCACAACTTTTGGAAAAAGAACCGGCACATTTCCCAGAAAAATTTTGCCGAACGCCCGAGGCGTTTTTTATAGCCTTCCGATTTGAACAGAATGCGAAACTCTTTGGCAAGCAGATTGCGGTTGTTAAAATTTACGACCAGCGTTTTGATTATCTGAAAACTTCCGCCGATAAAAAGAATTACGGAAATGACCGGAGCGATCAATAATCCCATCAGAATGATCGGAATCAGCATAATATAAACGGCTAATTGCGGAAGAATACTGAATTGAATCCGGAGATTATCGATCGCCAGAGAATTTGACGGATCGAGTTTGACGGCTTCCGTAAAATCGTCAATCACATATTCATCGCCTATTTTTTGCTGTAAATTCATAACCCCGAGATTATTCCGGGCATTATAAGAAGTCGGATTTATCCGTAAAGCCTCCTGAAAATGCTTTTCCGCTAAATAATATTCCTGTGCACTCAGATAGACGCTTCCCGCAGTCAGGTGCGTGTCTTCGGTATCGGGTTCAATTTCGAGCAACTTTTTCGCGGTTGTTTTTGCTTCATCATATTTTTCGCAGGCAATTTGAGCGTAAGCAAGAGTTTGCAGAACATTCGGTTCATCGGGAGTAATTTTTGCCGCGGTCAATGCCGACGCGAGCGATTCTTTATTTTTATTCAACTGCAAAAGGATTATGCTTCGCAGACGATGTCCCCATTCGTAATCGGGTGATATGGAAATCGCCTTTTCGGCTTGCTCCCGTGCCTCTTCATATTGTTCCAACTCATACTGACAACGGGCGACAGAGCAGACGGCGTAAGCATTTTGCGGGTCTTCGGCCAGAGCCTTCAGAAGAAGCGGCAACGCTTCAGCCGCCCGGTTCATTTCGATCAGGACATCGGCTTTTTCGATCAGTTTTTGAGATTCGTGAGATAACATTTAAATCATTCTTATTTTTTTCAGATATTCGATCAAGTCATCATAGACGCCGCCGTCGTTTGAGAAAAGTGCGTAATTTTTGGCAATTTCAAACCAGGGCTTGGTCGAAGGTTTTACTTCACGCATCGCCCGTTTGAAATCCGCCATTGAAATTGAACGCACCTTGCCGCTGTTTATGGAATCCTCCATCGCCAGTTCCGCCGCCGATTCGACCAGATGGGCAATATCGGCACCGGAAAATTCTTTCGTGTTTTTTGCGATCCAATCCGTGTCAACCGTTTCATCAACCGGACGACCCCGCAGTTGCAGATTCAAGACGGCTTCGCGGGCCGGTTTATCGGGCGGCAGAACCAGAACCGTGCGGTCTAGTCTGCCCGGCCGACGCAGAGCCGTGTCAACATCCCACGGGTGATTTGTCGCCGCCAAAACAAAAACTCCGTCATTGTTTTGATTTACGCCGTCCAATTCCGAAAGCAATTGATTGATGACGTTCGATGACGAATGCCGCACGAGACTGCGTTTTCTGCCGATCGCGTCAATCTCATCGAAGAACAGAACGCAAGGTGCTTGCCGTCTGGCTCTGGCAAAAACTTCGTGGACATTCTTTTCGCTGTTGCCGATCCACATATCCAGTATGTCCGATAAACTGACGGACACGAATCGGGCACCGAGTTCGCCCGCCACGGCCCGGGCAATATAGGTTTTTCCGCATCCCGGAGCACCGTAGAGCATCAACCCGCCGCGAAGCGATTTGCCGTAAAGTTTGACCATTTCGGGATTTTTCAAGGGGGCGAGAAAAGCCAGATTCAAACGGCGTTTGACCTCTTCCATTCCGGCCACATCCGAAAGTTTCAGGTCGGGTGTTTCCATTTCAAAAAAATGATCTTCCGCGTCCGCATCTTCGCCGTCGGCAAACATTCCGCCGTGGGCTTCCCTGACGGGAACTTTTTCCGAACCGTCGTCGGTCAGCACATCGTCCCATTCATCGTTTGCCGGATATTTCGCAATGTATGCGGATTCTTCCGGTTCTTCGGGGGATTTCAGAGCCTTGAGGACACGCCGGTAACTTTCGGCTTTTTCCAGATCGCCCGTTTTTTCAGCGGAATGAGCCGCTTTTTCCAACGCTTCCGTATTCGCCGGATCATTTATAAGAGCCGCCTGACATTGTTTTAACGCTTCGGAAAATTGTTTGTCTTCGATCAAAAGCGAAGCCAGGTGGACACGCAAGGCGGCATTTTCAGGATCGGCTTCCACCGCTTTTTCTATCGCTGAGAGAACATTTTTATCAATCGCCATAATAAATTGATTCTAGCGAAAAAACTTATATTTTGGCTAGGTTGACGGTTTTTATTTTGATTGTTCAAAAACTTTATAAACGGGAATCAGTTTTTAATTCCCGAAATAATATGAGCCGGATGCCTGAAAGCAACCGAACCGTCTTCCGTCAGAAAATCCTTGAGTTCTTCTTTGGCTTCGGCAAGTAAAAGTTCGTATTGTTCATCATCAATGATTTCAGCCAGCGTCCAACCCTTGACGTCCGTGAACATCCAGGATTCGATGGACGGAAAACGTGCCTCGCCTTCGAGCGTTTTTATTTCCAAATCCCGAACTTCCGCCTGTTCGAACAGGGTTTTCAAAAATTCCGTATCGCCGAGAGAATACGGCGAACGGAGGGCATCGGCCACTTCTTCGCCGAAAAGCCTCTGTAAAAGTTCGACGACCTTCCGGTAACCGGCGGCGTTTTCGAGTTTGTCCCAGACGGCAATGGAAAATCTTCCGCCGCTTTTGAGAACGCGGAACATTTCCCCGATCGCCAGCGGTTTGTCCGTAAAAAACATCAGACCGAATTGGCTGACAACGCGGTCAAAAGTTTCATCTCCGAAAGGAATCGCTTCCGCCGCTCCGAATTTCCACTCGATTTCCGGCGGTGATTTCTTTGCGGCCACCGCGAGCATACCTTCATTTACATCCAAACCTATAACCGAACCTTCCCGTTCGACTCTTTCGAAAACCTCGCGGGTCAAAACGCCCGTTCCGCAAGCGACATCCAGAACCTTTTGTCCCTTTTCGATCTCTGCTTCATCGGCAACTCTCTCAGCCCATTCCCGAAAAAGTGCGGGAATAAAAAATTCTTCATAGATTTCCGCCGCACTCGTGCTCACTTGTCCCGTTTCGGTTTTACTCATTTTTTATCCTCCTATAATAGAAATCAGCGTTCCGGTTCATCAACATATCTTTCGATTTCCCATCTGCCGTCGGTTCTTCGATGCCAGAAAACAATATATCGGCCGATGTGTTCAAACGTTTCTCCGCCTCTCTTAGCAGTTAGTTTTGAAGTAAAAACGCCCCGTTCGATGGCCCTATCGCCGAGAATCTTGACCTTTATTTCTGAAACAGAAAACTCGTAAGCAAACTTCTCAAAAAAAGGCCCGATCCATTCGCGAAATTCATCTTTTCCCTCGATAACTTGGTGACCCGGCGGAAACCAGATTATATCCTCGGCCAAAATTAACAGGTAATCCTCAACTCTACCGGCATTGACCGCAGAAATCCATTCCCGTCTTTTTTTATCGATAGCTTTTTGGTCGCTCATTAAAACCCTGTTCTTTTACTTTTTGCTCAATTCCTTGATTCTTTTCCACATTTGCGGGAGAACTCCTAAAGTTTTCAAGATGGAGCCGCTCGCAAATGTTCTGGCCATCTGTTTGAATGTTTCAATCGCATTTTTGGAATAGCCGAACCACCAGACGTCGGGCGTGAAAAGGTATTTGTTGACGTGGATATGCTGCGGGGCGACGAGTTCCATCAAGCCTTCTTTCCCGTGCGTTCGGCCGTAGCCGGAATCTTTGAAACCGCCCCAGGGCGTTTGTCCGATGCCGTGCGTGTAAAGAACTTCGTTGACGTTGACCGTTCCGGCGAGAATTTTCTCAGCGATGCGTTTGCCGCGGGAAAGATCGCCCGTCCAGACGCTGGCCGTCAGGCCGAAATCCGTGTCGTTGGCTAAAGTTATTGCTTCATCTTCGGTTTTAAAGGTGGCGATCGGCAAGGTCGGACCGAAGGTTTCTTCACGCATCGGCCGCATTTTGTTTTTGGCGTTTTTGATTACGGTCGGTTCAAAGAATACGCCGTCTTTGAAATTTTCATTGCGTTTTCCGCCCGTCAATATCTCCGCTCCGCTTTGTCTGAATTCTTCGACGTGATCTTCGACGATCTCCATCTGCTCTTGGCTCGACATCGAACCGATCTCGATCTCGGGATCACTACCGAATCCCTGCTGTAATTCCTTGGTTTTTTCGACGATCATTCTGGTAAATTTATCGGCGATCTTTTCTTCGACATAGAGCCTTTCGACCGAAGAACAGGCCTGCCCCGAATTTGTAAAGGCTCCCCAAACGGCACCGCTCGAAGCTTTTTCGAGATCGGCGTCCGCGAAAACGATCATCGGGTCTTTGCCGCCGAGTTCCAAAACGACGGGCGTTAGATTTTTTGCCGCCGCTTCGGCAATTTTCTTGCCCGTTGCCACGCTTCCCGTGAACATAATTTTGTTCGGGGCGGAATTTACAAGTGCCGCTCCGGTTTCGCCGTCGCCCGATACGACCTGCAGAATGTTTTTCGGAAGCTGGGCGATCTCGAAAATTTCGGCAATTTTTTCGCCCGTTAAGGCGGTGAGTTCCGAAGGTTTCAGAACCACCGTATTACCGGCCATCAGAGCCATGACGACTTCGCCCAAAGGGATCGAAAGCGGAAAATTCCAGGGCGAAATGATGCCGACCACGCCCATCGGTTTATAGATGACTTTTGAAGAGCGTCCCAACCAGCCGAGCAGACCGATGTCAATTTTTCGCGGGCGGAGCATCTTTTCCGTATGGCGGGCAAAATACTGCATCAAGTCCAAGACGGGCGTGATCTCGTTGGACAGTGCTTCCGCCCGCGGTTTTCCCATCTCATCGGAAATGAGCGTAGCAATCTCGTCCATTTCCGCTAAGATAACCTCTCTTGCCCGCATGATGATCCGCCGGCGTTCGGAAAATGGAGTCTTCCGCCAGACCTCAAAGGCCTTGCGGGATTTTTCAACCGCCGTTTCGACCTCTTCCTTTGTAAAATTCCTGACCCGTCCGACCTCTTCGCCTGTCGCCGGATTATATGAAACGATGTCTTTTTTTTCTACCGGAATTTCCGCTACTGAACTCATAGTGCTTTTCTCTCATTGAATAGATTACCGCAAATTTTTCAATAAATGTAAGGGAAAACAAAGATTTTCGGCATTTTTTTCTGTGTTGAAAAAAAATGCTTGACATATTATTGGTAGAAGATTATTCTCTAAATCGGGGTTATTAACGAATGATTGATGATATTGACAAAGAAATCCTGAATATTATTCAGCAAGATGCACGAATCAGTAATGCTGAAATAGCCAGACAGGTCGGTCTTGCACCGTCGGCAACTTTGGAACGGGTCAGAAAACTGGAAGAACGCGGCGTCATCCGCGGATATGCGGCAGAACTCGATCCGACCGAGATCGGTTACGGTTTGACGGCTTTTATTGCTGTCAGAACGCACGAATGCTGTGGTGAAACGGACAAATTTTTAGCGGAAATTCCCGAAGTTTTGGAAGTTCATGACGTCGCCGGCGAAGATTCCTATTTTTTGAAAGTTCGTGTCCGGGACGCCAAAGCACTTTCCGACCTTTTGCGGAATGCTCTGAAAAACGTGCCGAATGTTGCTTCGACCAAAACGACGGTCGTTTTGGACACGATCAAAGAGACGATCGCTCTGCCGATCAAAGAAACGGAAAAGAGCCAAAGGGCGAAAAAATAAATTTTAATGAATCGGGGTGTTTGTAATGAAAACACGGTTTTTTGAATCGAGGGAAAAAAGCACTTTATTTATCATGATCGCGGCATTTGCGGCGGTCTATATTTTTTGGGGTTCAACCTATTTGGCGATCAAATACGCGATCGAAACTCTGCCGCCATTTCTGATGGCGGGTTCGAGATTTGTCGTCGCGGGTTTGATCCTGATGGTCTGGGCGAGATTTACAAAAGATTATGAACGCCCGAAGGCAGTGCATTGGAAGACGAGTTTTATTGTCGGGACGTTTCTGCTCTTGGGCGGAAACGGCGGCGTGGTCTTTGCCGAACATCATATTTCATCGAGCCTGGCCGCTTTGCTTGTCGCCACCGAACCTTTCTGGATCGTGCTTTTAAGCTGGATGTGGCTCAAAAAATCGCGTCCGAATCTGAAGGTCATCATGGGTTTGGCGGTCGGATTTTTCGGCGTCTGGCTCTTGATCGGCGGACAGGGCGGAGCGATTTCGGCAGGAGATGCGGGATATTCGATGCAGACTTTGGGAACTTTTCTCGTCATGCTCGCGGCTCTCTCGTGGGCGATCGGTTCGCTCTACGGACTGCGTTCGCCCGTGCCGAAATCTTCGCTTCTGACCGCCGGTATGCAGATGTTTTCGGGCGGTTTGGTTTTGCTTTTTGTCAGTCTCGTTTCGGGCGAAATGCTCAGGTTTAACATCGCGGAAGTTTCGGCAAACTCGGTTTACGGCGTGATTTATCTCGTAATTTTCGGCTCGCTGATCGGTTTTACGGCTTACAGCTGGCTTTTAAAGAATGCCCAACCGGCGATGGTTTCGACCTACGCCTACGTTAATCCGATCGTCGCCGTCCTGCTCGGCTGGCTCATCGCCGGGGAATCCTTTACGGGACAGATGCTCATCGGTGCCGGCGTCATTGTCGGTTCGGTCGTGCTGATAACTTCGGAAGATAAAAGCGATAAAAACCCGAAAGTAAAGATCAAAAAACCGACCACGAATCTGCCGCCCGAAAACTGCAAAACAGTTTCGGCTTCGGCATAGATTTTAATGATAAAGAAAAAAGGATGCGTTTGAAATTTCAAATGCATCCTTTTTCATATATTAAACATGAGTTCGAGATAAGAAATTCGGAGTCAATCGGTGAAACCGATGTTATATTCCCCGCTTCGCCGCCCGCAATGCCAATCGTGGGGAAAATGTTAAAAATTTAACAAAGCCATTGAAAATGGCGACATAAACGATATGTCACGGTTATTCAACCGCTTGGTCAACATCTGTAAACTATTCCCATAACTTGCGTTATGGGCGGCGAAGCGGGGAATAGGTTGCCGTCTTTGACGGCTTAGGTTTAACTCAAATTATGTTTATTGAGTTTAATTTTTCAACATTTTTTCTACAATTTCGAAGCTTGCATCCATTGCTTCCGAAAGTTTTTCGGGTTCGGTGCCGCCGCCTTCGGCCATATCGGGACGGCCGCCGCCTTTGCCGCCGACGATCGGAGCGAGTTCTTTGATGATGTTTCCGGCCCGGACTTTATCCGTGAGATCGTCGGAAACGCGGACGACGAAGGAAACTTTGCCGTCGGATTTGTTGCCGATAATGACCACGCCGGATTTTATTTTTGCCATCAAGGTATCGGAAAGATGCCGCATTCCGCCTTTGTCTAAATCTTCGACCGACTTGGCAAAGACTTTGATGCCGCTGACGTCCTTGGCTTCGTCGCCGTTTGAAGCGTTGCCGACCGCACCCGAAGCGATCTTTAATTTCAGTTCGTCAACCTCTTTGCGTTTTTGCTTTAATTCTTCCTGCAATCTTTGAATGGCATTGGGCAATTGGTCGCGTTGCGTGTTCAGAACGTTCAAAGATTCATCAATCAATCTTTCGTCCTCGCGGAAACGCTTGAAGGCATCAAAGCCCGTGATCGCACGGATTCGCCGGACGCCGGAAGCGATCGCTTCATCGGATGTAATTTTGAAAGAACCGATGTCGCCCGTTGCCCGAACATGTGTTCCGCCGCAGAGTTCTTTAGAAAACTCTCCGCCGCCGACTGACAAAACGCGGACTTCCGAGCCGTATTTTTCACCGAACATCGCCACCGCACCCGAACGCATCGCGTCTTCGACCGCCATCATATCGGTATTGACCGGCTCATTCTGCAAAATATATCGGTTGACCAGATCCTCGATCTCTTTGATCTCTTCATCCGAAAGCGGTTGATAATGCGTAAAATCAAACCTCAGATAATTCGGTGCAACGACCGAACCGGCTTGTTTGACGTGCGTTCCCAAAACCTCTTTCAAAGCCGCATGAACAAGATGCGTCGCCGTATGATTCCGCCGGGTAGCATCGCGTTTTTCAACATCAACCTCCGCCGTCACCTTATCGCCGACTCTTATCGAACCGCTTTTGACCTTCGATTTATGCAGAATAATTCCGGCGATCGGGGCAAATGTGTCGAGAACGTGAACAGTAAGCGGTGAGCGGTCAGCAGTTTCTCCATTCTGCTCACTGCTCACAGCTAACTGCCGACTGATAATTCCCTTATCGCCGACCTGTCCGCCCGCTTCTGCATAAAACGGCGTTTCATTCAAAACTATCAAACCTTCCTCGCCGGACGTTAATTCATCAACCCGTTCATCATTTTTGACGATTGAAACAACTTCTGCATTTTCAACCTTCGTCGTTTCATAACCGTGAAAATTCGAGCGAACTTCGGCAGATTCTAAATCTTTGTAAATCGGATTGATCTTTTCGTTTTGTTGAGTTTTGCCGATTGAACTTTGCTCTTGCAGTTTTTGAATTGCTTTATCAAAATGCATGTCAAAATATTCTTCGGCAAAGTCAATGCCGACTTTTTCCTCCAACTTAATACGAATTAAGTCTCTTGGAACTCCATAAGTGTCATAAAGTTTTGCTAAATCATCAATTAAAGCAGGCGGCGGGGAATCAATCATTTCCAAAACACCTTTCATTATTTCTTTGTTTTGAAAAAGTCCTTTCATTTCTCCGAAAGCTTCCGCTTTATCACCTAATTTTTCTTTGATTTGTGGAGACTCTAACATTTCAAGCATTTTTGACGGGTCTTTGAGAAATTCCATAAAATCACTTTTTACATCTTCCTTGGTTGAAATGTTTTCCATTTCAGTTTCCAAATCAAAAATGGATGTTGTTGTCATATCAAAGTTCGATAAAATTTCATTTAACTTCTTCAACCCAACCGTCAAAGTATTCCCAAATCTCGTTTCTTCCAGTTTCACCATTTTGCCGATGAACTCCCGTTGAGTTTCGAGTTCGGTGAAAGCGTCTTTCATCTTCTCGACGACGAAATCGCAGACTTTGTAGAAAAACAGACCTTCAAAACCGAGATGTTCGCGGCCGTGATAGATCGCCCGCCGCATAATTTTTCTGAGAACGTAGTTTCTGCCTTCATTGCCGGGCAAGATTCCGTCGGCGATGGCAAATGCGGTCGTTCTGGCGTGGTCGGCAACAACCCGCATTGCAAAACCTTTCGGGGAATCGTATTCGTAATGTTCGTCAGCGAGATCGGCGACAAATTTGATGATCGGTAAGATCAGATCGGTATCGTAATTGGTCGAAACTCCCTGCATGACAGCCGCTAATCTTTCAAGACCGGCACCCGTGTCAACCGATGGTGCGGGTAAATTATGCAAACTGCCGTCCGCGTCTTTATCAAACTGCATAAAGACGAGATTCCAAATCTCGATGGTGTCGTCGCCGATTTCGGCATTGACGAATTCGGCCCGGTTTTTTTCGGGGTTGTCCGGCTCGTCGCCCATATAATAATGAATTTCCGAACAGGGGCCGCAAGGTCCCGTGTCGCCCATCTGCCAGAAATTATCTTTTGCATCAAACGGCAGAACCCTTTCAGGTTTGGCTCCCGCCTTGATCCAGAGATCGCGGGCTTCATTATCCGCCGGAACATTTTCGTCGCCTTCAAAATACGTGAACCAGAGGCGTGATTCTTCTAAGCCCAATTCATTGATGAGAAAATCCCAGGCGTAGCGAATCGCGTCTTCCTTAAAATAATCGCCGAACGAAAAATTGCCGAGCATTTCAAAAAACGTATGATGCCGGGCGGTTTTGCCGACTTCGTCGAGGTCATTGTGTTTTCCGCCCGCTCTGATGCATTTTTGCGAGGTCGTCGCTCGTGTATATTCGCGTTTATCGTTGCCGAGGAAGACGTCTTTAAATTGATTCATTCCCGCGTTGACGAAAAGAAGCGTCGGGTCATTTGCCGGGAGAAGCGGTGATGAATGGACGACCTTATGTCCGTTCTGCTCAAAGTATTCTAAAAATTTCTGTCTGATCTCGTTGCCTTTCATAGTTAAAAAATTAGTCCGTAAATTAAAAGAAAATTTTATCACAAAGCATTTACGAAAGGCATTTCGGGATAAAAAAAGTGCCGGATGTTAAAACATCCGGCACTTTCCCAAAAGATTAAGGAGAAAGTTCAAAACCAGAAAAAAGTTTTGAACTTTACCATGTCGTAAAAAATGTAGGAACTTTGTGTCAGCACTTAAGATCAAACACGTTTGATCTCGAGTATCTGGTATATGAATTCGCCGGAGGTTCGATTTTGGATTTAAAAAAATTATTTTCTTTCTTCGATAATGGATTCGCCTTCCGAAAGATCGCCCGAAGTCCATTGCCATTTTTCGTAAAGACGGATTCGGCCGTCGGCTAAAATTTCGGGAGTCGAATGACAAATTCCGGTCATCAGTTCACCTTGTTTATTGAGATGCTGATAACGCATTTCCAAATTTCCGTTTTCATCAACTTTGGCAATTAAATTTCCGAAAACTATTCCGCCGCCCGCATATTCCGCCCAGACCAGATTGTCTTTCTGGTGATAATGAAAAACCGTTTCGCTTGAAACTTCGCCCGATTCGGAGTTTTCGACGGAGGCGAATTTTTTGTTGTCGTAGTTTATTTTGCCTGATTGTGTTGACATTTTAAGTCTAATAACTTGCCACTAGCTTCAGCTAGTGGTTACAAGCATCAACAAATGCGGGCTTTAGCCCAATTCTAAAAAATATCAATCATCCTTTCGGCTTCAGCCTAATTTGTGCTAAAGCAATAAGGATTAATGCTTTTTGTGAATTTCGGCTAAAGCCGAAATTTGTCTTTCAAACCAATCCACTAGCTGAAGCTAGTGGCAATTGATGAAACCGCCTGGCAATTGATAAAACGTTAAGACAATCTAATAATTTTGCGGGTTGTTTTTTCTGAAATTGTAAATTGTCATCGGCAAAAGAACCGTCAAAATCTCTTGAGAATCATCGTCTCCAAAACTTTCGGCTTTTTGCAGAATTTCTTCGACCGAATTGTAAAGTTGAATATTTTCATCCCAAAACTCTTTTTTTACAGACAAGATGGCATTTAATAAAGCACCTTCGTAATAATCTCCGTCAATAAACGGATTTTTCTGCAAAGCTTCAATCGCTATCGGGATCAAGTATTCCAGACTTTCATTTTGTCCAATCTTTATACGCAGGTCTTCGGCGGTAAACTCACGCAGAGGCTTTTTTCGCAAACTGTAACAAGTTCTGACGAGATGCGACGGAACCGGCGGTTTGCCCCAATCTTCGCCGTCTAATTCTTCAAGTGATTTGTTTCGGTTAAAATTCTTCATCATCTTCGGATTTCGGCAATTCGTCCATCTTTTTGCGAATGAGGTCGTAATCAAAACCCTGCCGCATCAGGTAGCCGAAAAAATTTCGTTTATCGTTCGGCGTTTCGGGAATTCCTTTGATTCGCAGGCGTTTGGCGACGGCCCGATCTATGATTTCCTCTTCGGGTGTTTCTTCAAAGACATTTTCGAGAGCCTTTTCGATGGTTTCCGAGTCGAGTTTTTTTTGTCTTAAATCTTGTTGCAGACGGCGTTTGCCGAAGGCTTTTGAACGCACTTTGGAAGCGGCGAGATTTCTGGCGAATTCTTCGTCGTTGAGGTAATTATATTCCTTTAATTTTTCGATCACGCCGTCCACGATCTCTTCGTTCGTCCAAGCCTTTTCGAGCAGACGTTCCCGCAGTTCGGCGACCGAACGCGGTTTGTATGTGAGCAGATTAACGGCCCGGTCAAAGGTCTTTCGTCGCGACCTTTCGGGGTTTTTGATCACGCGGTCTTCATCTTTGATGGGTTTTTTGTATTTCCTACGCATAGTCAAATTTTGCAGTTAATAAACTAATTTTATTGTCTCGGTTTGCAAATCCAAAATCCAAAATCCAAAATCCAAAATATGAATGACGGAATTTTAGTGATAGACAAACCCGAAGGTTTGACCTCGCACGATGTGGTTTCGCGGCTCAGACGAATTCTGAAAACCAAAAAGATCGGCCACACGGGAACGCTCGATCCGTTTGCAACGGGCGTTCTGGTCATGCTCGTCGGCAAAGCGACGCGGCTCGCCCGGTTTTTGGATAAAGATTTTAAGTCGTATGAAGCGATCGTCCGGTTCGGGTTTGAAACCGACACGGGCGACAGGACGGGAGTTCGACGTGATT
>JBGTRS010000082.1:0-12648 GCA_041940665.1 Pyrinomonadaceae bacterium
GTGCAATCCTTTTTGTTCAAAAGATACGGAGCATCACTCGGATCAACCAGATTGTTTGCTCGGTCAACGCGAAAATCATTGCCGCCGGGAAGTTTGATTTTCAAGAGACTCGGCTGGATTTCCCGTAAGTTTTGGGCACACCGCCGGTTTTTCTCTTTAAATTCATTCAGGGCTTTATTGATCGCATCAAGTTGATCGAAAGCATCCAGTTGCATCAGCCGCAAGGCGGCGATGTCCTTGATGTTTTGGTCATCGGATTCTTTCATTTGCTGATAGATTTCGCGGGCAGTTTCGCGGCTCTCGCTCTGCTCGCCCTTCATACGTGCCGCCATCAATTTCATAAAAGGCGGCGAACCCTGTATTTGCGAGCCGTTTTCATAAACTTCGGCGGCTTTTTGATAATCCTTCAAACGCCAATGGATATAGCCCAGATGCTGATAAAGCCGCCAGCTTTCCGGATTATTCTTTATTCCTTTTTCCGTGAAACTGATCGCCTGGTCGGAATCTATCGCCGGCAGAACGACCGCTCCGTATGAATAGGCGGCCATAAATTGCGGGTCAAGGGTCGTCGCATTGTCGAGAAGCGGATATAAAAGCCTTGGATTGAGTTTTTGCAGATTTTCCAGATCAATGACCTCGTCTTCGCTTCGGGCAACGACTTCGCCCATATATTGCAAAGATTGAATCCAATACCAATCGGCGATCAACCCTTCAAATCCGAGCGAAAATCCTTTTAATTTTTCGCCCTGCAAGGATAGGTCTTCATCCAGCCACTCTTCCGGAACGGCCGGCCGCGAACTTTCGAGATAATTACTGAGTCCGAAAACCGTCATAAATCCGAATATAATTATCGCTGAGGAAATATAGGTTTTTAAGCTGTTCGAAATCATAAGAAATTATTTTTTTACTTTAAATTCCGTCGGCTGAAGATCAGAATCGTAATGGCTAAAAGAATCGCATTAAAAACAAACGCATACAGAAATGCTCCGCCGATCATTGTAAAATCGGGCGTTAAACCGTGGGCGGATTCGGTTCGATAGGTAAAATGGGCGAGATTCGGCATCACGTAATAGATAAAACCGAAAAACAATTTGGCGAATTGCGAGCCGAGTCGTTCGGCAAAATCCCGCAGGGACGAACTGAAATGTCCGATGATAAAAACGAGAAATGTCAAAAGTGCCGATAGAGCGGGCGAGGAAAAGGACGAAAATAGTATGGCGACGGCGGTGATGATCGTCAGTTCAAAAAATATGAGCAAGATCGCTCCCCAGACCGAGATCGCCAGACCTTGGCCGCCGACATAGAGCAATGCTAAGGATACGCCGATGCCCATGACCAAAACATTGACGAAAAGCGTCAGACACAGACCGATATATTTCCCGACGATGAACTCGCCGCGGCCGATCGGTTTTGAAAAGATCGTGTAAAGCGTGCGTTTTTCGATCTCTTTGGAAACGAGGCCGACGCCGACGAAAATGGCGATAAAGACGCCGAAAATAAGCATCGCTCCCAAACCGAGATTGACGATCACGCGGTCTTCCTGGCCGGCGGTCAGTTCGCCTAAAAACACGGCACAGGCGGTTATTAAAAAGACAAAGACGACCAAATTATAAAGCACACGGTCGCGGACGGCTTCGCGGAATGTATTGCGGGTTATGGTAAAAATGTGTTGAAACAAACTCATTTTTGAAGATTCGTAATTATTTTGAATGAATTTTTGTTTGAATGTTTGGAAGATGTCGAAACGACACTGTCAAATAATAACACAATTCAAGGATTTTTTCTTTCAAAAAAAGTTTATTTTTTTTGACTGACGGAAGTGTTTCGGCGGTTGTCGGTTAAAATCGCGACCGTCAGATTGTTCGGTTGCAGATCTTTCGGTTTTATAAGTTCGGAATCTTTTTCGGCTCTGATGCTGGCGATCAGAAGATTTTCCTCGAGGGCGATCTTCCAGGTTTTGGCTTCCTTTTTATTTAATTTGGCCGCCAGATTGAATTGTTCGCCCGCTTTCGAAGGCTTGCCGTTTTGCTCCAATAAAACCGCATAATGCGTTCGGGCGTAGGTCGAATGCGGAAAATACTCGAGAGCTTCGGCCAGAGTTTTTTCGGCGGCTTCAGGATTTCCCGATAAACTTTGACTTTGAGCCAGGTAGTAATAGGTAAGAGTTATTCCGAAACCGGATTTATGGAATTTTTGAAACATCTCGGCCGCTTCCCGATAATTTTTGTCATAGTAAAACCGCGAGCCTTTGGAAAGATAGACGGAAGCATTTTCGCCGTCAAAGAGCAAAGCCCGGTCGTAAAGCTTTTGTGCCTTGGCCAGATCTTTTTCTTTTTCGGCAAAATGGACGTAAAAATTGCTGAGTGAATGTGTCAGGAAATTTGCCGTTGATAAAAACAAGATAATTGAAAGTGTTGCCAAAACGGGATGTTTCCAGCTTTTTACTGAAAAAATCGGTTGTCCGGAAAGTTCGTTTTCGTCCTTTTTGTCGTGTTTGACGAGTTCATAAAACAAGAGTGCCAGAACCATAAAGAAAACGACACCGTTTTGCATGGCCCGAAATGAAAACGAACTGAAAAAGGAACTGATAAAAAATCCGCCCATACCCGCCAGACTTCCCCAAAAAAGCGGTGAGAGTTTTCGGCGGCGGAGAGAAACGGTTTGCCGGATTTTGAAAAGCAAAACCAGAAAAATGCCCGAAAAAAGAAGAAAACCGACAATCCCGAGTTCGGCCAAAATCTGCAGAAATTCATTGTGACTTCGTTCGACAAAATAATATTCGGCGTGGGCATTAAGCGGATCGTTCGGATTTATTTTTGCATAATTGCGGCGGGTTTTGTTAAATTCACGTCCGAAATTGTCCGCTCCGACACCGGTCAGCGGATTTTCTCCTGTCATTTGAAGAGCGAGTTTCCAGGTATAAAACCTCATAAAAGAGGTGTCGCGGTTATTATCGGCTTCACCCGATAAATGCTGAACGGTTGATTTTATTTGAGATGAGTATGTGTAGAAAACCTGTGTGCCGACGGTTACCGCCAGCCAAATTCCGGCAAATACCAGAACTTTGCGGCGAAAATTTTTTTTTGAAAGAAAATAAAGAGCCGGAAATAGAAATAAAAAGCTGAAGACACCGGCGAGGAATGCTCCTTTGCTCAGGGAAAACATAACGGTCATCCAGGCACAGATGCCGCCGATCAGAAGTGCGTTTTTGAAGATTGATTTTCGTGAATAAAGAGCAAATGCCCATAAGACCGGAGCAATCGTCAGCAGAAGTTCGGCAAAAACACCGTAACGGGTTCTGATTCGTCCATGGGAATTGGCGAATTCTTCAACCATCAGATAGTCGAGTGAGGTCATTAAAAAGAGAAAGACCGAAACGCCTCCGAAAATATAGCCGACCAGTTGCAGGTTTTTTTGTTTAAAGAAATATAGCAAAGAAAGAATCAGAACGAGCAAATAATTTATCCAAACAAAAGTATGATGAGCTACGGAACGCGGGGAATCCGCCCAAAAATATGAAATTCCGCTCCACAGGATGAACAGAATTATCGGTATCACGAGTTTGAAGGGAGTTTTTCCGGCGTTTGAAAAAAAATTTTCGGTCGAGTTTCTGACAAACAGAACAAGACAGATAAGTAACAAAAAAAGGGAAGTTAAAAGTTCGATTTTCCAGGGATGGCCGGTGACGGTTGCGGGACGCGGCAGATTCAGAAAGGGAAATAATATGACGGATAAAGCAACGACTGCTAAAAAAACATCGGTTTTATTATTTATTAAAATGGAACGGTTCATCTTATTTATTGATAGATCGGTCACTCGTCAAAGGTGCATAACTATCAAGTCGAAACGGTTTTTTTGAAGGATCTGAACTAAGCGGGAGAGATTTATTCGGTGTGATAATACAAATAAAAAGAGGCAATATCTCGATTGCCTCTTTTTATCAAATTAGACTAAGTTGTTTGATTAGTTGCTCAAAGGAGTACCTGCGGCAACGCTAGCAGCATCTGTCCAAGTGTCGGCGTTACCTTCACTACCTGCTCTGACAACACCTTCGGTTTCGATACCGAAGACACGATAGCCTGTTCCGGTGATAGCACTGGAGTCAGCATCCGTGACAGGGTTAGCCGTGAAGAAGAACGTAGCGGGTTGTCCCGGAACTGCGTCAACATTTGAACCGGCAAAGTTATAACCGCTTTTAACACCACTTGCCAAAACGCTGTCAATGAGGTTGCTGGTAGCCATTGAAGCTAACGGAGCCGTGCTTTGTGCTGCACCGTCACCTGCATAGTTACCGCTACCCAATGTAGCTTGATAGGTCATTTGAGCACCGTGTGCTGTTCTTAATGATGAAATAGCTGAACCTTCATTAGCTGAACGACGAGCGGCTAACAAGTTAGGAATAGCGATAGCGGCGATGATACCGATGATTACAACTACGATTAATAATTCGATTAACGAGAAACCTTTTTGATTCTTTTTCATTTTAATTTTCACAATCTCCATTTTTATTTTAAATCTTTATTTACCTAAATTGATTAGGCTCGGTCTGTATAGATACAAGCCGTGTGCCAAAAGGTCAGGTGACCCGGATTTTATGATTAAGTATTGAAAAAACAATGGTTTGCAGATTTTTTTGCGTTGTCGGTTAGGTCGGATTTTTTTGAAAAGAACAAAAAAAAAGCAGTTTTTTGTTAAAGTGAAGTGACAGAAATTGTCATAAATTAAAAAAAGCCGATGGATCAGACCGGCTTTTTTTATCAATCTCCCGAACTACGCATCTGAGCCGATAGTGAGCGGATATTATGCTTATCGAGCAGATGCCGCAGAGAGCGGACGGGCATCTGCAGAAGTTCGGCGGTTTTGGTCTGATTTCCGCTGGAGATCCGCAGAGCCTCGACCACATATTTTTTTTCCAGATTGTTGAGATGAGTTGAGAGGTTGATGCCTTCGTCGGGCAATTCAAATTCGGCTTGAATTCTCGCCGGATTGTAATTTGTAATATGGTCGGGAAGTCTTTCGGGTTGAATTTCATCGTCTCTTTCGAGGGCGACGGCTCGTTCGATCGTGTGTTCCAGTTCGCGGACATTGCCGTGCCAGGCGTAATTTTCAAGAAGCAGCATCGCCTTATCGGAGATCGAAAGATTTCTGCCCGTCTGGCCGCAGAATTTGCCGACAAAATGTTTGGCCAGTTCGGGAATGTCTTCGGCCCGGTCCCGGAGAGGCGGCAAACTTATCGGAATCACGGAAATTCTGTAAAAAAGGTCTTCGCGGAAACTTCCGTCTTCGGTCATCGCTTTCAGATCACGGTTGGTCGCGGCGATAACTCTCGCATCAACCGACGATTCTTCGTGGGCTCCGACGGGACGCACTTTTCTTTCCTGCAGAACACGGAGAAGTTTGACCTGCATCGCCGTGGACATCTCGCCGATCTCGTCGAGAAATATCGTCCCTTCGTTGGCCGCTTCGAAAAGACCTTTGCGGTTTGAGTTCGCTCCCGTGAACGCTCCCTTGACATAACCGAACAATTCGGATTCGAGCAAGGTTTCGGTAAAGGCACCGCAATTTATCGAAATAAAAGGTTTTTCGGCCCGCGGGCTCAGATCGTGGATCGCCCGGGCGACCAGTTCCTTACCCGTTCCCGATTCGCCCGAAACCAAAACGGTTGATTGAACTTCCGCAACGGTTTCGATCATCTGAAAGATCGCCTGCATCTTGTCGGAGTTGCCGACGATGTTCTTGATGTTGCCTTTTTCTCGCTGGGCTTTTTTGAACGCCCGGTTTTCGTTGATGAGTTCCTGTTTTTCGAGCGTCTTTTTGACGATCAGTTTGAGTTCTTCAACATCGAACGGCTTTTGAATAAAATCATCCGCCCCGAGTATAAAAGCATCGCGGGCATTATCAACGGTGGCAAACGCGGTCATTAAGATCACGCCGATGTCGGGCAGGGTTTCCCGGGCGTTCCGAAGTAGCTCGATGCCGTCCATATCGGGCATCCGGACATCGGAGATGATCACGTCGGCGGTTTCTTCATCAATCAATTCAAGAGCTTCACGTCCGTTTTTGGCCACCCGGATCTTATGTCCTTCGCCTTCAAAAACAAGACTCAAAAGCTGTCTGTAACTTTGTTCGTCGTCAACGATTAAAATATTTGCCATTTGAAAAAAGGGGGTTTTAGTTTATGAATTGTTTTGGATTTGATTAATTTAGATTGATTTGCGGCTTTGGCAGAAACCTTCAGCTTTTACCATTTTTAATAAAATCGTCGGAAATTTCAAGAAAAATTTGAAAAAAGTTGCCGGGGCGTTATAAAAAGCCCTTTTTATTCGGCTTGATTAAATAATAAAAAACAGGCAGAATGTTTTTGGATTTGCAATTCGGCATTTCCGTCATCATTTCACCTTTTTAAATTACCACATCTTTTCCATAAAAACCTGAAGAATTCACCGGCAATCTTTCAAAAATTTTGTTTCTATGAAAAATCAACTGTCCGATTCGATTCTCGACGATAGAAAAAACTACGTTTTTCTGATCCTCGCCTGCCTGGTCGTCTATGCCAATTCCTTAGGCGGAGATTTTGTTTTTGACGATACGGCACAGATCGTCACCAACACTTCTCTGCATTCCTGGCAGAATCTGATAGATGCTTTTACGACGGACGTATGGGCATTTGAACGCGGAAAAGACACCGGAAATATTCCGCCGCCGTATTACCGTCCGATCTTTACAATTTATTTGACGGTCGGTTATCAGCTGTTCGGGCTCTGGCAACAAGGTTGGCATCTGCTTAATCTGGCCATCCACGCAGGAGCAACCGTTTTGACCTACCGGCTGTTCCTGAACCTGAGCGACGATAACAAAAGACTTTCTTTTATCGCCGCCCTGCTTTTTGCCTTGATTCCGGTTCACGTCGAATCAATTTCCTGGATTTCCGGCATTCCCGATCCGCTGGCGGCTCTGTTTTACATACCGGCTATGATCTTTTACATCCGCTGGCGAAAGGAAAACGATAAAAAATATCTGATCTATGCGGTCGGCTTCTTTTTTCTCGCCCTGTTATGCAAGGAAACGCCGATCGTTCTGCCGCTTGTGCTGTTTTTCTGGGAGATACTCTTAAACCGTAAAGCGGAAACTCCGGTAAAATTTCCGCTCGCCGTAAAACGGGTTCTGATCTTTCTCGTCCCGATCGTTGCGTACTTGATTATGCGTTTTGCGGTGCTCGGAAAAGTCAGCTGGAAGCATCCCTTTATTACGCAAACGCCGACCGAATATATCTTTGCGACGATTCCATACGTCGCCGTTTCCTATCTCAAAAATCTTTTGTTTCCCTTTAATTTGAGTTTGATCTACAACACGAGGTTTGTCGAAGGTTTTTCCGATCTACTGCTGTGGATTCCGCTTTTGATCCTGGCCGGGCTTTTTATCCTCATATATTTTTTCCGCACGAAAATTTCGCCGCTGATGTGGATGGCCTTGGTTTTATTGTTCGTTCCGCTTTTGCCGGTTCTGAACCTGCAGGTTTTTCACTATGAATATATCGTCCAGGACAGATATTTATATCTGCCCTCCATCGGTTTTGTGCTTTTGATCGGCTGTTTGCTCGAACAGCTCTGGACATCGGAGAAAAAGGCCTTACAACAGACGGCCGCCGCCATCGCCATCCTGCTGTGCATCGGTTATGCGGTCAGCACATTTTTACAAAACCGGGTCTGGCAATCGGCCGTTACGCTTTGGACGCGGGCTGTCGAGGTCAAACCGCACAGCTGGTCGAGTCATTATAATCTCGCCCTCGGACTCGATGAGAAAGAAGAACATCAGGCGGCGGTTGAACAATTGAATAAGGCTTTGGAATATAAATCGTTCAGCCGCCGCGATGATCTCATCTACAACAATCGCGGGCTGGCTCTGCAGGCTTTAGGCAAAAAGGAAGAAGCTGAAAAGGATTACCTCAAAGCACTGGCATTTAACCCGAACTCCTTTGAGGCGAGAGTCAATCTCGGTGCGGTTTTGTTTGACAAAAAACAATACGCGGAAGCGGAAGAACAGTTCAAAAAGGCTCTCGAATTAAAGCCGGCGAATGCTTCCGCAAATTATAATTATGCGAGAACTATTGCCAAGTTAGGTCGGCACAAAGAAGCCATCGGTTTTTACGAAAAGCTTCTGGCGGTCGAAACGGGCGATGCCGACCTGATGTATAACGCGGCCGTTTCATACAAAGCCAGCGGTGAACGGGAAAAAGCTTTGAACTTATTGAATGAAGCCTTACGATTTGCCAAAGACGAGGCTTTGCAGAAACAGATCGGTGACGAGTTGGAAAAATAGATGACGTTAGAAATCCTTTACCGATTCGTTTTGGGAATTTTTGGGTTGAATATTCAGAAGCGATTCCAGCCGCGAGCCGGAAATTTGCGGTTCGGCTTCTTTTAATTCTTCCGTTGTCGTTTTTCTTGCGTAATCGGTCGGCAGTTCGATGGTGATCGTCGTTCCTTCGTTTTCCTTACTACTGACGTTGATCGTGCCGTTATGGTCGCGGATTATCTGATAGACGATCGAAAGTCCCAAACCCGTTCCGCCGGTAGTTGATTTTGAAAAGGGTTCGAAAAGCTGTTCGACCTGTTCCCGCGGCATCCCGCAACCCGTGTCGCAAAACGTGATTCTGATGCGGTTGTTTTGCAGACGGCGAAGCTTTATGCTCAATTGTCCGCCGTTGCTCATCGCCTGAATGGCATTTCTCGCCAGATTCCAAAATATCTGTTTTAATTGCGAAACATCGGCCGATATGACGATCGGTTTATCGGGCAGATCGGCTTCCAGCAAATGATTCGGTTTGATATCGGGGCTGTGTGTGAGAAGCGTAAAGGTATCTTCGATCGCTTCTTTAACATCAACATCGGCGAAATTCGACGTTTGCGGGCGGGCATATTTCAGAAAATTGGAAATGATCTGATTAAGCCGGTCCGATTCCCGCAGGATTATGTCCATCAAACCCGCTTGAGCCGACTCTTTTTTTGTCTGACCTTCCAAAACCTGAATCGCCCCACGCATCGCTCCCAAAGGATTGCGTATTTCGTGGGCGAGTCCGGCGGCAACCCGTCCGACGGCCGCCAGACGGTCTTTGCGGCGGACGCTTTCTTCCATCGAACGGATGTCGGTCAAATCCTGAAACGTGATGATCAAACCCGTCTTTTCACCGTCTTTCGAATAAAGCGGCGAAACACTGTAGCCGAGTTGAACGACAAAGCCGTCCGGCGTTGTAAATCCGATCTCGTAACGCGGCTGAATCTCATTGTTGGCGTGGGCTTGCAGGGAATTGCCGATCTCCCGGCCGATATCGCCGAGCAGGGAATAGATAGAGGTTCCGCGCATCTCACCGGCGGAATGGCCGGTAATATCTTCGGCGGCTTTGTTGAAAGTATAAATATTGCCTTCGAGATCGGTCGTAATGAGTCCCGAACCGATCGATTCGATGATTCGTTCGTGAAGAATCCGCAGGTTTGCAAGCGTTTGCGTGGCTTCTTTCAGTTTTTCGCCCGAGGCGTATTTTTCGGCGAGTTTTGAAGAAAGCAGTCCGACCACCAAAAATGCGACGGTGTGAAAACCGATGATCTGAACGGCTTTCAGGACTTCCAGACTCCGGCCGTGCGACGTGATGATATTCAGGGCCGTCAGCCCGAAGATCAATATGAAAAGCAGAATACAATTGGCCGCCACAAAAAGCGTCTCGCGGCCGCTTAAAAAGACACTGGCAACGCTTATCAGCACTATGTAAAGGGTAATATAGGGCGATGTCAGATCACCCGTCCGCCAGACAAGCACGGTTATCAAAAGGGCATCAATTAAAAACTGGATGCGGGTTTGCAGAGCATAATTATCATTGAGGCGAAGAACGAAAAAATAAACGACGGTTAAACCGACGGCGATCAGAAAAACCAGAAAAAGACCCTGCGGAAAATTTTCGTAGGAAAGTTTCAGGTTTCCGCTGCTCCAGACCCAACTCGCCACCATTATCAGAAAAAGAGCCATCAAACGCCCGATGATCAGCGTTTGCAGTTTTTGGATCATACTCAGATTGGTTGGCAGATATTTTTCCGTATTCATCTTTTGAAGATCAGCGTTTTATTTTTTAAGATTTGAAATTATTAAGTGTTTATAATTGTAGTAATAAAATGAAATATGAAATTGACCATCGCCCATGGGGCAGTTATTACGTCTTGGACGAAGGCGAAGATTATAAAGTAAAAAGATTAGAAGTTTTGCCCAAAAAGCGTCTGAGCTATCAGAAACACGCGCGACGCTCCGAGCATTGGTTCGTCATCCGCGGCATAGCTAAAGTAACATTAAACGGCACCGAAAAGCTAGTAAAAAGCGGAGAATCGGTAGATATTCCGGTCGGAACAGCTCACCGCGTCGAAAACCCGGAAGACGAATTATTGGTCTTTATCGAAACCCAAACCGGCGATTATTTCGGCGAAGACGACATCGTCCGCATCGAGGATGATTTCGGGAGAATTGAGGAATCGTGATTCGTAATTGGTAATTCGTAATTGGTTATTGATATTACATCTTGGAGATTTATTTCAAAACATTGTAAAACTGAAAACGAATTACGTATTACGAATTACGTATTACGAACAAAGCCGCTTCCAATAAATTTTCCGCGATCACATCGGGCATTTTCTCTAAGCCGTCTTTTTCAGATTCGCCGTAACCCGTTTTAACCAAAGCGGTTTTTGTGCCGGCATTAAACCCCAGTTCGACATCGAGCCGTTTATCGCCGATGACCCAACTGTTTTCCAGGTCAATCTCGAAATTTTCGCACGCCTGTTTGATCATTCCCGTGTTCGGTTTGCGACAGCAACAGCCCGCATCGGGAAAATGCGGACAAAAATGAAACGATTCAATCTTCAAACCTTCCGCGTTTAGTTCGTTCTGAATCTTTGCGTGAATTTTATTAACCGCCATCGCGTCGAAATATCCGCGGGCAATGCCCGATTGATTCGTCGTCACGAATAATAAAAATCCGGCTTCGTTTAATAGTTTTAAGGCTTCGATCGTATATGGAAAAAGTCTTGTTTCTTCAACGGTAGAAAGAAAATCCACCTCTTCGATCAAAGTTCCGTCGCGGTCTAAAAAAATAGCTTTTTGATTCATCATTTATCCATTTAATAATTTTTTCGTTTTTTCAAAAACTTCCTCCGCCGGAATCCATTCCATACAGCGATGATCGATCGGGCAATCCCGCAACATACAGGGCGAGCAATCAACATCTTCGCGGCGGATAATTTCGGCGTTCCAGGGTTTTGTCGTTCTCGGATCGGTCGGGCCGAAAATGGTCAGGGTCTTTGTTCCGGCGGCAGATGAAACGTGAGCCAGACCCATATCGTTCGAAACGAGCAGTTCAATTTCCGAGAGAACCGAAACGGCTTCGGAAAGGGAAGTTTTGCCCGTTAAGATCAGAGGTTTTCGCAACGCTTTTTCAAAAACTTCATTTGCAACATCACGTTCATCCGCCGAGCCAATCAAAATTACATTCGCCCCTAATTCGGTTTGAATCAGATCATTTAATTTCGCATAACTTTCCGCCGGCCAACGCTTGGCCCGCGAATTTGTCGAACCGACGCCGAGAGCGATTGTTTTTTTCGAAAGATCAACGCCGTTTTCTTTTAAGATTTTGCTCACATTCTCGCGTCGTTCGGCGGAAACTTCGAATGAAAACTCCGGCTTGTTTTCCAGAACCGTCCGGGTTCCGAAAAAATGCTCTTCGACTTCCGCAACCAAGTTCAGGTAATAAAAGACCTCGTGTTTTTCGTTTTTCCAGGCGGGCTTGGCGATCGGATTTGTTAAAAGAAACCCGCGGCCTTCGTTTTTGTACCCGAAACTTTTTTTCGCCTTGCCGAGTTTTGATAAAAGGGCGGTTTGAAAGGAATTTGTATAAAGAATCGCCAGATCGAAATTTTCCTTCCGCCACATTCTCGCCTGTTTTCTGATATTCGAAAGCGAACTTTTTTCCTTTTCGATCGTCAAAATTTCGTCAATAAAGGTCGCATCCTCAAAAATCCCTTTCGCCCAACTCCGCGTATGCAGAAAAATTTCCGCAGAGGGAAAAATCCGGCGCAGTTCACGCATGGCGGGAATCGTCATCACCGCATCTCCGATCCAATTTGTTCCGCGAATTACTATTTTCATTAACAGAAGAATTTTTAACGCAAAGACGCAAAGTAGCAAGGACGCAAAGTTTTTTTATTGAATTAAAAAAGAGTCTTCAATCCTTCATCGAGTCCGATCTCCGGTTTCCAGTCCAATTCCTGTTTTATCAGATTCAGGTCGGAAACGTAATTCATCGGAACGGGATTCGGGAGCGGATGTTCTTCGTCAATCGAAGTTTGATAGCCGGAAACCTCCTGCATTTTTTCGACCAGTTCGCGTAATGAAAGAGCATTTTCGCTTCCGCCGCCGAGGTTGTACAGTCCGTGTCTGATGATCGAATCGGTGAATGCCCGGCACGCTTTTGAAAAATCTTCGACGTGCAGAAAATCGCGGACGGGTTTGCCTCCGGCGGGCAAGCGGATCGGCTCGCCCGTGTTGAAACATTCGGCGTAATGCGTGACGAAATTCGGTGCGTTGCCTTCGCTCGAAGGGGCGTAAACGGTC
>JBGTRS010000083.1:0-5164 GCA_041940665.1 Pyrinomonadaceae bacterium
TATTTATTATTTTTCATATTTTTACTTTTTTATTTCCTCGATCTCGAAACTCAAGTCTTCTCTGACACAGATAGTGTGATTTTCCGGGACATCCGGGTAATCTTCCGTGTTTTCGGTTAAAATTTCGCTCGAGATTATTACGTATTCGGCTTCCTTTCGGTTTGAAGCGGGTTCGAGATCATATTTGCCCGTCGGCAAAACCGAGTAATGCTTGCCGCGTGAATAATGAAGCGAAGCACTTTCTTCATTTTCGTTCGAACGGTAACGCGAAACGACCAGTTCGCGTCCGTTGGTGACGGCAAAATTATAAAACGATGTTCCGGTAATTCCGGCTTCTTCGGAAAATCTGTCGAGATCAAAGATCGTTTCGACCAGAGCTTGACGCATCGCGGCGGCATCGGCTTCGAACGGCGGTTTTTCAAGATGTTTTAAGAACAACGCAAAGGCGTGTTCGCTGTCGGTCGTCCCCTGGATAAAATTATAAAACTTATCGGGAAGCGAAGCCCGCAAAGGGCGTTTGATCTTTTCGAATTCGGCCGCCGAACCGTTGTGCATCCACAAAAGGTTCTGATATTTGAAGGGATGAACGTTGGTTTCCATAACGATCAGACCAGGCGACGCGGCCCGGACGTGGGCAAAAATGTTCGGGGCGGAAATTTGCCTTGAAAGCCTCTGCAGATTGCGGTTTGACCAGGCGGGCGTGATATAGGTCTGCACGCACGGTTCGAGATCGTCCGCCGCATCATACCAGCCGACGCCGAAACCGTCGCCGTTTAACGGTTCTTCGCGTTCCTTTGCCTGATAACTTTGTTTTATGAGCGAATTTGTAGGATTATATAATAAATCTTCTAATTTAACGGGTTCGCCCAAATAGGCGATAAAACGACACATTATGAATAATAAAACTCCTTTGGATAATGAATATGAAAAGCCTGAAATAGAAAAAGATACAGGAAATCAGACGGAAAGAGAAATCGAGCAAGTTCCCGAAGACAAACCCGAGATCGGCGAAGAGTCTTCCTGGAGCAAGGATCAGCAGGAAAGAAATTATTACTATGACGATGCTCACGGCTATGAAGATTACGACCCCGCAGATAAATCCGAAGAGGAATAAGCAAAACTTGACGGCGGAGTTAGTCTAAGTAGAAAGAGAAAATTCCCAAACGAAGAAAGGAGAGAAGATGCAGAATCAATTTTGTAGAAAATGCGGACAGGTAAATTTTCCGAATGCGAGTACTTGTACGAAGTGCGGAAACCCTTTAAGTCAAACTTCAAACAACCCTTACGGCACGAGTGAAGAACCGCCGCCGACCATGATGGCTAATCAGCAGTATTCCAATTCGCCTTCGCCGCCGGCGTCCGAAAAGAAAAGTAAGACGAAGTTTTTCGTGATCGGCGGGATCGTCGTCGTTCTGTTGCTTTTTATCGGCATCCTCGGCATTGCCGGAGTCGGGGCATTACTTTATTTTTCGAGTCAGGATGAGGTTGCCTCGGCGGACAATTCGGACAAAAAAACGGATGATGAGACGAAAGGCGAATCGGATAGCGAATCGGATGGCGATTCGACCGATGACACAAAAACCGGCGGTGATGATAATCCTTTGAGCGATATAAAATTTCCGCCGACAAGCGGTTCGGATGAAAATATCGGCGACAGTTCGGGAAATGCAAAGGTTTCGAATGCTCAGTTGATGGATTTTTTCTTAAAGGAAAAATCAACCGTCGGAAAATATACTCTGAAGAATGTAAAAACGACCGACAGCCGCGATAATTTTCCGAACAGAACCGCCGGAGTAACCGCGGAATTTTATAAAGGTTCCACCAAAGTTACGCACGATGTTGCCCTTTATGATTCGATGAGTTCCATCAAAGATGATTTTAATGACCATAAAAACGGTGCCAGACGCGGCGGCGGAAAGATCCAGACGAGTAAAGATACTTCGATAATTTACATAAAAGGAAGTCTCGTTTATCTGGCGTTCTACAATCCGCAGGGCGGTTTTCACGTAATGTCTTCGCGGAACGGCAAAGACATTCTGGAATATCACAACGCCTATTTCGGTGTGAATTAAAGATCGGACTTTGATCTTAGGTCTTCGGTCTTTGTCAAATCCATTTTGCGGTCAAAACATTCAAAGACCGAAGACCTAAGACCAAAATTGAAATGGAAAACCAGAGAATTTTTACGACCGGCTATACGGGCAAAGATATAAACGATCTGAAACCGATGCTTGAAGCACTTGACGCAATGCTCATAGATGTTCGTTTTGTTCCGTATAGCCAGGTTTTTCACTGGCGGAAAATTTATCTGAAATCCCTGCTCGGCGAAAAATACCGGCATATCCCGAATTTGGGAAACCGCACCTACAAAGAAAATAAAATCACCATTCAAAATTTGGAACTGGGCATCAAAACGATACTTAATCTCCCAACAAATTTGATTCTGATGTGTGCCTGCCCAAAACTTCCAACCTGCCACCGCCGCGTAATCTTCGATGAATTATTTAATCGCGGAGTCAATCCTCAAGAAATTTCCGACTGGAAAAATCACGCCGGTTTCACCCAAAAATCACTTTTCTAAATTTTTTCTGAAATGTTTTTGGTCAAAAAATCACTATCATTGCGATGATGGTTTTTGATCAAAGAAAAATTATTGCCCGACCAGATGAATTCTTGATAGCGGTTGATTTGGAAAAGTTCACCCAAACGGAGTTCCGTTTCATTTCCCGTCAACCGCAACGATTTTTAAATAATCCCCCTGAACCGATAAAAAACCTGAGCGAAAAAAATCCGGTCTCCAGCCTCCTTTTCGCTCAGGTTTTGGTCGGGAAAACTTAGAATGGAGTAAAGAAAAAATTATGGCAGATACATTAAATAATTGTTGTCGAAGAGCTTTGGAACAGATGCAGGGAGTTGCCGAATTAGGTGTTGCGTTAAAAGTATTTTTGGCGGCGAGTCCGTTTATATTGATCTTGCCGGATCTGCTTCCGCCCGCCTCGTCAAAGGAAGCCATTGAAACTTTGGGCGAAAAAGTCGTGCAGATGTCGGGCGAAAAGGTTTTGTCCAATGTCGTTGACACTTCGGCTCTGCCGGATTTCGCCGATTCCGTCCGCAATGTAAACGACATTGCCCTGAACCGGATGCACCATTTTGCACAGATTCACAGTTTGCGGCACGCCGGCGGAAATACCGAAGGAAAATTATGGGCGAAACTCAGAGAGATCTACAGCAAGGATGGTGAGATCAGAAGCGGCGGCGGCGGCGGTTGGTTCTGGTAAAGGAGAGAAATTTATTATGAATAAACTGAATTGTTTATTAAGTTTATCTATTTTGCTCGGTCTTTCACTCGGTTGTCTCGGACCGGGGGCGGATTCGGATAGATGCACGGGAATTGTTAAATCGGACGGTAAGGAATATATCGGAAAATCAAAAACCGAAGACCAGGCCGGATTAAATGCCTGCAATAAATTTTGTCTGGAAGATGAGGAGTTTGAAGCGATGTATGGAATCTGGCTCGATTCTGATAAGGCAAAAGCATTGGAAAAATCACGCGGTCGGAAAGTCAGCAAAGAAGATGCGATTTTTGAGGATAAAAAGCTACTTGATTATGTAACAAAAAAATGTGCCGTCCGCTGTAAATCGGAAGCGAACAAAGGCAAACACGTATTGGAAACAAAATGCCGGTAAGAACACTTTCGATTTTTTTAGGATCGAAAAAACGGCTCGATCTTTGAAAACGAGTGTCTCGACAGATGAACTTTTGCCAATCTGACCAAAGGATCATGAGGCAAAAAACAGCGGTTTCGGCAGTCTTTAAGGTGCTTTCAAAAAGACCTCTTAAAACTCTAAGACGGAGGCTATAACTCTTTTTTGCACAATTATTTACAAAAAATATTTTTCGGCGATTTCTTCGACTTTTTCCGGTTTCTGCACGTCTGAAATAAAGAGTGTTGAAAAACGCTTTATTTGAAAATGAGAAAATTTTTTAAGGAGAAATAATAAATTATGAGAGATGTTTTGACATTGCAGAGATTGGGACCGGATGAAAACGGGAATGAAAAGGGGTATTTGAAAGTGATGAAAACCGGCGATATTTTCTCGACCAGAGAAAATGACGCGACGCTTGATAGAAGCAGTTTAAGGGTCGGGATTTATGAAATGGAACACAGTATGAAGATCGAAAACCGGCAGGTTCGCTGTTTGCGGCCGGTTGAACTTCAGATCAGCAAGATTCTGATTCACGATGCCTATAATGACGACCCCGAAACGACGGTCGGTTGTATCGCCCCCGGAATCATCGGTCAGGAGGCGGATTGGTCAAACTCGGCACGGGCGATGGAACAGCTTTTCCAAGCGTTGGGCGAATATGAAGAGGGCAAAAAAGTCTATCTTATGGTTTTAAATAACGCCACCGGAGTTCCGATTCTCGACGGCCGGACGGGCTGGAGAGGTTTATTGTAAGTTGTTTATTTGAAAGGAGAAAAAGAAGTTATGGTTAAAATTCACGTCAAAGGCGACGGTCATACGCCGCCGCCGCCCGATCCGGTCGCTACATACGACCCCTATACCGATGCAAAGAAGCAGAAAGTCGTTGAAGATGCACTTTTTATTTTGAGAAACAACGTCAAAGGAATGAAGCCCTGTAACGATTGTTTTAAGAAATTGCCGAACGGCCGAACGTTCGATGACATTTTGGATGACGACACGGTTTTTATCTGCTACGACCCGAGCATAAAATACTGTGCGAATACGCTCGGCAATGATATAACTATTAATGAATATTCAATCAGACGAGGCAGATGGCTGGTGGCGGCGACACTCGTGCATGAGTTCGCCCATGTCAACGGAGCTCCCGCGACGGATCATCAGGCGGAAGGAACTCTGCCCTGTTGCGGAATGGGCGGCAACGGACTTTATGATCCGACGATCATCGGATAATACGGAGGAGTAAAAATAAAATGGATTTACCGACAAACAAAATATATCTGAAGCGAACCGGTGTTCTTTTCACCTACAAAAAGGACGGAAAGACTTTTCAGGGAAAACGCGGCGAATTGACCGTCGGGGCTTTGACTTTGCAAACGATCGAACGCGGCGACGGTTATGTCGCCTTGCCGGAGGGCGAATTTTTGATGACGTCTTACACGGATAAGACACGAGGCAA
>JBGTRS010000083.1:5174-12549 GCA_041940665.1 Pyrinomonadaceae bacterium
CGTCTCCATCGGCGTCTTCGCACACGAACGCGTCGAAGGGATCGGCATCCACACCATCGTCGACGGTGTCGTTGTCGTCGTCGGGATCGCCGGCATAATGATTCACCGGGCGGATGATCCGGGCGATCTGGAAGGCTGTCTGGCACCGGGCAGAAATTTTAATTCCACATCCAATATGTTAGAGAAAAGCTCCGAGGCGATGGACGATATTTTTACGTATCTCGGCAGTTTCGGTGAAGGAAAACTGATCGGTTGGATCGTGGTTGAGTGATTTTATTTTTCAAAATAACAAATTCGGAGGAAATAAATAAATGGCGACTGTTGCAACGAAGATCAACGAAGTTGATGTAACATTTAACAGCGGCGTCGTTAATGACGTCACGGATAAGATGGTCAAGGGATTGGAGGCCTGCATAAAACGAGATGTGGCTGAAGGCGAAACCCTGCTTTCCATCAATTTTTCTTCGATCAAGGATTCGCACGACGGCAAGGTCAGCAATCACAATTATGGCCGAGCCGTTGATATAAATCAGATCAACGGCATACGCATTGCCGTCGGCTATCCGCAAAACGGCACGGTGACGAATATCGTCAAAGCCATCCAGGATGCATTTGAAGGTTTCGCCGATAAACGGGAAAACTTCGGACCCTATTTTATAAAAAAAGAGGGCAAAAATTGGACGGTCGGCGATCATTCGGATCATATTCATCTGAGCGTCAATCTCTAAAAAATACCCTTCAAACGACTCTTGGTTTAGGGGTGTAAAAAAATTTTCTATCCGCAAATTTAACTACCTATATAGGTGGTGATGGATAGTTATTTGTTGTGTAATTTATAGTTAGTAAAATTTGTAAAGTTTGACTAATTTGAATTATAAAGTTAATCATAAAAACCCTAGTAAGAAACAGGAAAAATTAAGGAGAGAAAATGAAAAAATCGATAAGTTTAGTTTTAGCAACGTTATTGTTCGTAGTTTTAGGATGTAATTTCGGCAGTTCGGATACAAAGGAAGAAACCGCCCCGACACCGGCTGCCGACACCACTTCATCCGACAATACCGGAAGTTCATCATCAGACAGCAGTAGCAGCAGTTCAGGCGAAAAGGCTGATCTGTCAATGGATAAATTCAACAAGATCGAACTTGAAATGGACTATGACAAAGTTAAAGAAATTATGGGATCGGAAGGAGATAAAACTTCGGAAACAAAAAACAAAAGTTATGAATCTCAATCATACGAATGGAAAGGCGATAAATTTGCCCGCATCCGCACCAGTTTCCGTGACGGAAAATTGGTCTCCAAGTCGCAGTCCGGCATCACTGAAAGCAAGGGCGACGCTCAATTGACGCAGGATAAATTCAACAAAATCAATACCGGCATGTCCTACAGCGAAGTTAAGGACATCATCGGCTCGGAAGGGGAAATGACCTCGATGTCAAAATTCGGCTCGACGACCTCGACAAACTACCGATGGCGCGGCCCTAATTATGAAAACATCTTTACAAGTTTCAGAGACGATAAATTAAATAATAAATCTCAATCGAATCTGAAATAATTAAATCTTAGATAAACTAAAAAATGAGAAACAAACCGGTTTGTTTCTCATTTTTTTTTGGTTAATAAGAAATTGATGCGGAAGAATATCTTGACTAAACGGATTGTATATTGGAAAGTGTTAATATAAGCAGTAAATAAGCACATCCGATAGTTATGCGAAATAAATTCCTTGGAAAGAAACTCTTTTTAACAACAATTTTTTTACTCAATTTGCTTTGTCTCAATGGTTTTTCTCAAACCCAACCGACAGAACTCGATCTAAACAAACCGGTCGAATCCGAAATAAAAGGCGGCGAAACGCAAAGTTATTCCGTTTTGCTTGAAGCCGGAAAAACAGCCCGCATCGAGATCGTTCAAAACGGCGTTGATGTTTCCCTGACCGCTGTCAATCCAAATGGCGAAAAATTCATAATGACCGAATCGCCGAGCGGTTATTTCGGTGATGATCTGATTCTCGTGACGGCAACGGAAACGGGGATTTATCTGGTTGAGATCACTCCCGCCAATCCGCGGGCGAGACCGGGAAAGTATACGGTTTTACTCAAAGAAATCCGTCCGAGCGTGACGGAAGATTTTGCCGTCAATGAAGCCGCCGGAAAACTTACGAAACTCGCGGAAGCGGCGACCGTCGCCAAATACAAGGGAACGGATGAGGGCAAACGCGAAGCCTTAGAGAAATGGGATAAAGTGATCGAACTTTCAAAAATAAAAAAAGACAGAGTTTGGGAGGGAATTGCTCTGACGGCACAAGGGCTGATTTATGAACAACTCGGCGAAATTCAGAAAACTTTGGACGCTCATCTGAAAAGTCTGGAAATATGGCGGGAAACCGGAAACCGTCAGTATGAAGGTTCTTCGCTTAACAACATCGCCACCATTCACGCCGATCTCGGTGAACACGAAAAAGCGATTTCGTATTTTGAGCAGGCGTTAAAAATTCAAGAGAAGATCGGCGACAGGAACAGTATCGGTATCTATCTGAACAATCTGGCGTACTCCTATATGTCGCTTGAAGATTATGAAAAGGCCGAAGAACTTTACCGAAAGGCGATCGAAATAAAGAGAGAAAACGAGAGCATTCGCGGAAAGCGGAGCCTCGCCGCCACCTTAAATAATTTGGGAAAAAATCTGGCTCTCGAAAATAAGTTCGATGAAGGAATCGCTTTTTTGGAAGAATCCTTAAAGCTTCGCCGGGAGATCGAATTTCGATGGGGAATTGCAAATTCTTTGCTCAACTTAGGTGAAATCCAATGGAAAGCGGGGCAAAAAGAGACCGGCATAAAAAATCTCGAAGATGCCAATGTGCTCGCCCAGGAAGTCGGCGACCGGCGAATGGCGGCACAGACATTTTATCTTTTGGCGATCGGCGAAAGGGAAAAGGGAAATTTAGAAAAAGCCATCGAAAATGTTGTCAACGGTTTAGACATCGTCGAGGCCATCCGCAGTGAATTTGTCGGGGCGGACAGCCGGTATGCTTATTTTTCCACCGTTCAGAATTTTTATGAGCTTTACACCGACCTGCTTGTTTCAAGGTTTGAACAAACAAAGAATGAAGCGTATCTGTCGCTGGCGTTGGAGATGAGCGAACGCTCGCGTTCGAGAAGTCTGGTCGAACTGCTTCAGGAAGCGAAAGTTAATTTCAGGCAGGGGTTAGATACCGAGCTTTTGGAAGAACTCAAAACCTTGCAAAAAACTCTCAACGAAAAATACGCGGGCCGCCAGAGCCTTTTGAGCGGAAAGCCGGAACCCGAACAAGTTGAAAAGATCAATAAAGAAATAAATGCTCTGGACACGCAGATTCAAAACCTGAAAATAAGAATTCGCCGCGAAAACCCGAAATATGCCGATCTTTCGGAAGCGAAAACTATTTCGGTGGCGGAAATTCAAAATCTGCTCGATGAAAGGAGCGTTCTGCTCGAATATAAACTCGGCGAAATCCGCAGTTTTTTATGGTTCGTCACAAAAGATTCGATTGATATTTCGATACTTCCGCCGCGAAAGGAAATAGAAGAAAAAGCCAAAGATTTTTACGAAGCGGTTATCGCAAAAGATAAAAATCAGGAAGACCTTTCAAAAGATTTGAGCCGGATTTTATTTAAAGATGTTGGTGGAAAGTTTGGAAACAAAACAATTGTATTGGTCGCTGACGGAATTTTGCAATACACGCCGTTTTCTGCTTTGACAAATCCGGAAGGCGATGAATTGCTGGTTGATTCAAATGAGATCGTTGTTCTGCCATCGGCAGCCGTGCTTGCCCAGTTGAGAGCAAACCCGAAAGTTGAAAATGCGAAAACCATCGCCATTTTTGCCGATCCGGTTTTTGATAAAGAAGATGCCCGGATCGCCAGAAATTCAAACTCAAAAACAGAGAATAAAAATGTCTCCTTAGCACGGGTTTTGCGGGATTTTCAATTCGGCGAAAGCCTGCCGCGTCTGCTTTCATCGAGACAGGAAGCCAAAAGCATTTCAAAATTTGCCGGCGGCGATAAGGCATTTGTAAAAACGGATTTTGAAGCGAGTCTCAAAAACATCGAAAAAACAGATCTTGCGGATTACAGAATCCTGCATTTTGCGACGCACGGACTGCTCAACACGAAACGCCCGGAACTTTCCGGTCTGGTTTTTTCGCTTTTTGACAAAAACGGCAAACCGCAGGAAGGTTTTTTGAGTTTGAACGACATTTACAATCTCGATCTTGAAAGCGATCTCGTCGTGCTTTCCGCCTGTCAGACGGCTCTCGGCAAAGACGTCCGCGGCGAAGGGTTGGTCGGCATCTCACGCGGTTTTCTTTACGCCGGTTCAAACCGGATCATCGCCAGCCTCTGGAAGGTTGACGATTCGGCGACCGCCGAGTTTATGAAAATTTTTTACAGAAATCATTTGGAAAAAGGATTGCCCGCTTCAGCTTCTCTCCAAAAAGCCAAAATTGAAATGAAAAAGATCCCGCGCTACCGTTCGCCGTTCTATTGGAGTGCCTTCACTTTGCTCGGCGATTGGAAGTGAGAATGCCCGAATTACAGTCATAAATAAAGTTTGGTATATTTGATTTAAGTAATAAAAGTAACGCCAGCGTCTCGCTGGCTGTCCTGAGACCGTCTCGGTCTCAGATTCAACATCAAATAAACTCAATATTGGGATATATGTGACACAATGCGGCGGCGGGACAAGACGCCGCGACTGCCAGCGGGACGTGCCGGCGTTACGAAACTTCAAAATCTTTTTACCGAACTTTAATGCTCAAAAATCTTTCAACCGACGATTTCGATAAATTTCTCGAAACGCTTGACGCGGGAAGCCGCAAGCAGGCCGCCGGGAAATATATCGCACTGCGTGAAAGATTGGAGAGATTTTTCGAATGGCGAAATTGTGAAAACCCGGAAGATTTGGCCGACGTTGTCTTTGACCGCGTTATCAAAAAGATTCTCGAAGGCGAGGAGATAAAAAATACGGAAGCCTATTCGGTCACGGTGGCGAAATACGTTCTGCTGGAAAACCGCCGCGAGGTGTTGCGAAATAAGGAATTGGACGAAAATTCAAGTGAGATAATTGAAACTGAAAATATTGACGAACAAAAAGACAAGCGTTTGAAATGTCTCGATAAATGTCTGAACGAATTTCCCGACGATAAACGAAAAATGCTCATAAATTATTTTGACACGGATGAAGAAACGATGATTCCGGCGAGAAAACGGCTGGCTAAAAAGTTGGGATTAAACCTGAACAGTTTGCGGATCCGCGTGTGCCGTCTGAAATCGAAATTGGAAAAATGCACGAAAGATTGTTGCGGGCAGAACTGATCCGGTGAAATGTTTTTTTGAGTTGAGACACTATAAACGGATACAAAATGCCGACAAAAACTGAAAATGAAGAGATAATTCGAAGGTTTCTTTTGGGCGAAATGTCCGAAAGCGAACGCACCGAATTTGAAGAAAGATTTATCGAGAAGGCCGAACTGTTTGAGGAAATAAAGGCGTTTGAAGATGATCTGATCGAACGATATGTCCGCGGCTGGCTGAACACGGCGGAGCGGTCGGAGTTCGAACGGGCGTTTCTCACAACCGAAACGCGGCGTGAAAGAGTCGAGTTTGCAAGACAATTTATCAATAAGATCAGATCCGAAGCGGCGGCGGCTGTCCAAAATAAAAGTGAATCAAAATCCGTCTGGCAAAATTTGACCGATATTTTCTTAACGCCGAAGATCGCCGTGGCAACGGCTTTTTCGCTTTTACTCGTCGCATTCGGAAGTTGGTTTATGTATCAAAATCTCTTTACTCAAGATGTCGAGATCGTTAAGGACGATAATTCAAATATTCCGGAAACACCGGCACCGATCATTGAACTTCCGCCGCAAAATTTGAACCAAAATACAGACGAAAACGTGTCGGAAAGTTTGAATCTAAATAAAGACGAGGCAAATTCCCAAAAAACGGAAACGCCGACACCGACGCCGATAAAAACGCCGGAAATCGAAAAAACGCCGTCACCGAAAAAGACTCCGCAACGGAGAAAAGTCCCGAATCCCGTGCTCGCACTTTTTTCGGGAACGCTTCGTTCGGGCGGGAAAACGGGTGTTTTAAATTTACCGAAGGAGGCTGAAGGCGGAACTTTGCAGTTAAATCTCGAAAACGTTGATTATCAAATTTTTAAAGCCGAATTAAACGATGCGGATGCGAATGTGATTTTTCAAAAGGGAAACTTAAGGTCAGGCAACTCGAAAATAAATGTTTTTATTCCTGCCCGAAATTTGAAAAAAGGCGATTATATATTAAAACTCTACGGCCGAAACGCTTCGGGCGAATTTGAATCGGTCGCCGATTTTCAGTTTCGCGTCAATAAATAATCTAATTACAAATCCTATTTCTTGGGTCGCTTGTTCGCCTGCAGAACCCGTTTCCGCAGGCGGATATTTTCCGGCGTAACTTCGATGAGTTCGTCATCGGCGATAAATTCCAAGGCTTCTTCCAAAGTTAAAATTTTCGCGGGAACTAATCTCATCGCTTCGTCGGCGGACGCCGCCCGCATATTCGTTAGTTTCTTTTCCTTGATCGGATTGACATCGAGGTCAACGGCCCGGGCGTTTTCGCCGACGATCATACCTTCGTAAACTTTCGTTTGCGGACGGATGAACATCACGCCGCGTTCCTGCAAATTATAGAGTGCGTATGTCGTCGCTTCGCCGACGCGGTCGGAGATAAGCGAACCCGTGCCGCGGGATTTCAGTTCGCCCCGCCATTTGTCGAACCGCAGAAACATCGTATTCAGAAGTCCCGTGCCCTTTGTTTCGGTCAAAAATTCGCCGCGAAAACCGATCAGACCGCGGGATGGAATTTCGTATTCAAGGCGAACCCGGCCCGTGCCGTTATTGATCATTTTCGCCATCTGACCTTTTCGCCGTCCGAGTGCTTCGGTGACGACACCGATGAATTCGTCCGGGATGTCGATGACGACAAGTTCGATCGGTTCGAGCGTTTCGCCGGTCGTTTCGTCCTTTTTCGTAATGACTTCGGGCTTTGAAACCTGTAATTCGTAACCTTCCCTTCGCATCATTTCGATCAAAATCGAGAGTTGCAGTTCGCCGCGTCCCGAAACTTTAAATTGTTCGGGCGAATCGGTTTCGGAAACCCGCAGCGCGACATTTCCCAAAACCTCTTTTTCGAGCCGTTCTTTGATTTGCCGGGATGTGACGAATTTTCCGTCCTTGCCCGAAAAAGGCGAGGTGTTGACGCCGAAGATCATCGAAATGGTCGGTTCGTCAACGGCGATGACGGGCAGAGGCTTCGAATTGTCGGGCGTCGTGATCGTTTCGCCGATGTTGATG
>JBGTRS010000084.1:0-234 GCA_041940665.1 Pyrinomonadaceae bacterium
GAAATTGGCAGTCCGTATTTATCTGTCCTGGTTTCACCGGACGCAATAAAAGCCAATGAAATTTCAGGTTCTAAATGTTCGGATATTTTTTGATAGATTTTCTCATAAAAGTAAACATCGTATTCACTTTCAACAAAAACTTGTCTTCGGTTTTCGTAATTAACACTGAATGATGGAACACCTGAAACAAGAAGTTTAAGTGCCGCATCTTTGTTAGCTTTTTGAATTCGTTCA
>JBGTRS010000084.1:244-12527 GCA_041940665.1 Pyrinomonadaceae bacterium
CGGTGAAAGTGCAACAGTTGACGGAGAGTGAGTTGTCATGATTATCTGAATCCCTAACTGATCTACTAAAACCTTCTTCATCACATTGATAAATTGCTGAGACATTGAAGGATGTAAATGTGCATCAGGTTCATCCAATAAGAAAAGCTTAGGGAATTCTCGCTTTTCTTGCGAATTGTATAGATAAAAAACGAGGGACATTAAAACCTTTTCACCTGATGACAAATCGACAAAGTTTACTTCATCGTTGGAGATTTTATGAGTTAGTTTAAGATGAAAGTTATTCCGAAGAAAATTATTGGAAGGATCATTAATGTTGAATGGTAGTTTAGCCGTTTCTAATATATTCCGCAAAATAATCCACGGTTTTTCACCAAGTTGTTCAACTATTTCTTCCGCACTATATCCTTGTGCTAATAATTCGATTTCGTCTATACGGTATCTAAGAAAGATTTCACCGATTTTTATGCTTAATTGGTTTTCTTGTTCTACCAAGAAGTCTGGAAAATATTCGTCAAATTCTTCATAACTTATTTGCCCTGGTTGTTTACCGCTTTTTCGTATTACCTCTTGAAATGCTTCATATTGTCGTGGCTGATTTTGTTGGACATTTTGTAAATTTTGTGGACTTTTGAGACTATCATAAAGGTTTTGTCGATTTTGAAGAAGAGTTGCTAGGCTCATAGCATTTGTTCCTCGTAGTTGCCACTCTCCTCTTAAAAATGTTACCTCATGTCTTCCAATAGTATTTCCGGTAATAACTACTCGTTCAGGCGAATTTGGATTATTGAAAATCGTGTTGTAAATCAGTTCTAAAAGTTGAGTTTTGCCAGTTCCGTTAATGCCGGTTATTACAGCAAAATCAGGAATATCTTTCCATTCAAAGGCTGTTATAGACTTATATTTGCCATCAAATTTTATAGATAATTTTGGAGTTTCTAATACTGCCTCTACTGGTGCAGATTTTTCAAGATGTCCTTCTGCTGTGGAAGTTAGATCATTCATATTAGAAAGTAATTTAGCATAGGGTTTTAATCTTGTCATTCAAATATTTCTGGCTACTTATCCCAAAATCTAACCGCTTATCACAAAGTTGATAAACTTTCCGCTAAAGACTCCTATAATTCAGCCCGTCAGAAAAAATTTATTCCAAAAGGAGGCTCGGAAAAAATATGTCTTTATTAATGAATTCATTCTTTATGAAAAAATTGTTTCAGATGGCGGTGCTTTTCGGGATCGCGGCTTTTTTGATCTGTCCGGCGAGATCGCAGAACACCAATGTTGCCGCCAATACGAATTCCAATACGGCAACTGCCAATAAAAATGCGGTCGTTTTTACAAATGAAGACCGTGAAAAGGGTCTGAAATATCTGCAGGAAACGACCGATCTTTTTTTGAAAGAGATTTCGGGGCTGTCGGAAGCCCAGCTTAATTTCAAAGAAAGCCCCGAACGCTGGTCGGTGGCGGAAGTGGCCGAACATATCGTCGTCGCCGAAAACCGTATTTTTTCCCTGATCACGGAAAAGATCGTCAAAGAACCCGCACCCGTCGGCAAGGAGAATTTTCGCCTTCAGGATACGGCGATCTGGATGGCGATCACCAACCGCAACACGAAATTTACCGCTCCCGAACCGGTTCAGCCGAAAGGGAATTTTAAAACGAAAGCGGACATCTTAAAAGGTTTTAAGGAAACGAGAGCAAAAACGGCGGAATTTTTGAAAAATACGGATGAAGATTTGCGAAACCGTTTCGGAACTCTGCCGGTCATCGGCACGATTGACGGTTTTCAATGGTTCGTTTTTATCAACGCCCACGGCTACCGGCATCTCGAACAGATCAAAGAGATCAAGGCTCATCCCGATTTCCCCGCCAAATAGGTTTTTTCCTGTGTAGGGGAAATTAAATGCGAACGAGTGTGGAAAATAAAAAAATCGGTCAGCAAATTTAATGTTTTTCGCACCATTTCGCAGTTAGTGAATAGTGAATAGTGAATTGTAAATAGAAATGATAGCTCTAAGATCACTATTTACTATTCACCATTCGCTATTTACTATTTACTATTCACCATTTACTATTCACTAAACAGATGGAAAGAATCATTGACAGAAATGAATCCGCTCTGACATCAAGGCGTTTTGTCCTGATGAAGTGGTTTATTTTCTGGATTCTTTTAACCTTCGTCGGGCTACTTTTTACGGGTTCCTTTTACGTTTCGAGGCTCGCCGCGGATGAAAATTTCAGTATCTTCAATGCTCTCAATTCGCAGATGCTCAGGTTTCAGGTTTGGTTCGTTTTTTCCATTCTGATAATTTTTCTCGACCATAAATTCCGCACGAGATTTAAATCCTGGAAATATCTTTTTCCGCTTCATTTTCTTGCCAGCATCGTTTGGGCTTTGACCGCAACGGTTGTTTTTTCGGCTCTTTACTGGTTTTTCAACGGAATTATAAATTCAAATTTTTCGGTTTATTCCGAAACTCTTTCAGCGGCTTTGATCCCGAACCTCGTGATGGGCATCGTCGGCTACAAGATAATTTTGACGACCAATGTGGCGATCGATTATTACAAAAAATTTCAGGAAGAAACAAAGCGTTCGGCAATGCTTGAAAAACAACTCGCTCAGGCTCAATTGCAGGCTTTGAAGATGCAGCTCCAGCCTCATTTTTTGTTCAACACGCTCAATTCCGTTTCCAATTTAACGCTCGAAAATCCGCGAAACGCCGTTCAGATGATCGCCCGGCTCGGTGATTTCCTGCGTTTAACGATCAACAGCAACGGAACGCAGAAGGTTTCGCTCGGACGAGAACTGGAGTTTTTAAAACATTATCTCGAGATCGAAAAGATGCGTTTTCAGGACAGATTGAAGGTTGAATTTGAAACGGACGAAAACTCTCTGGGTGCGGAAGTTCCGAATCTGATCCTGCAACCTCTCGTTGAAAACGCCATCAAACACGGTATTTCAAAAACTATGGCGGCGGAAAAGATAAAATTTTCGGCGAAGCGGATTGAAAACAGATTGCATATAGCGATCGAAAATGACGGCTTAGTTTTGAACGGAAACGGTTTTACCCGCGAAGGCATCGGGCTGAAAAACACCCGCGAGAGATTAGAGCAGCTTTACGGCGAAGATTTCAGGTTTGAACTTCAACCGCTCGAACAGGGCGGAGCGAGAGTTATACTTGAAATTCCGTTTGTGGAATCAAAAGAGTTTGCCCGCGAATTACGCGAATCTCCGCGAATATTTAACCAAAATTAAAAAATCTTTTATTCGTGTTCATTCGCGTAATTCGCGGGCAAAAAACTAAAGAATGTCGGAAGAAAAGATCAAAACCTTAATCATTGATGATGAGCCGCCGGCCCGTTCGGTGATTCGGAAGATGCTGGCGGAAGATTCCGGGATCGAAATCGTCGGCGAATGCTCGAACGGCATCGAGGCTCTCAAGGCGTGCGAAAAATTCTCGCCCGATCTTTTGTTTTTGGATATACAGATGCCCGAAATGAACGGATTTGAATTGATCGAATCTTTTGACGGGGACGCAATTCCGGCGTTTATATTTGTGACGGCTTATGATCAATATGCCGTCCGGGCGTTTGAAGTTTCGGCGGTTGACTATCTTCTAAAACCGTTCGATTTCGAGCGGCTGGAATTGGCGGTCGAAAAAGCAAAAGCGAATCTGGCGGAAAAAAGCGGCGAAGAAAGAAACGAGCGGGTCTTAAAACTTTTGGAGCAATTGAATAAAAGGGACGAAACACTCAAACGCTTCGTCATCAAAAACAACGGACGGGTCTTTTTTGTCGCGGCCGAAGAGGTTGACTGGATCGAATCGGACGGCAACTATCTGCTTCTCCATACATCGAACAAAAAGCACATCATCCGCGAAACGATGAAAAACATCGAATCAAAACTCGACCCGGACAAATTCTTCCGCATCCACCGTTCGACCATCGTCAACATCGAACGCATCAAGGAATTTCAGGTTCATTTCAACGAAAAACACCTGGTGATCTTAAATGACGGCACGGAACTCATCCTCAGCCGCCGCTACCGCGATAAACTCTCGAAAAAGCTTGGGGTTGTGATTTAAGGTTTGATTCGACTGGCTTTATCAATTGCCACTATCTGAAGATTTACTGTTTATACACAAGTTTGAAACCAGTAGTTTTCTTCGCGGCTCTCGCCGCCACGATGTGCGGAAAAGCTCCGCTTTTCCGATAAATCTGCTGCTCTCTCTTCGCGGCTACGCCGCCCACTTTCGTTAAGATTCCCGACAATCAATTTTATCAATATCAACCCACAATGGCTCATTCTCCAAAGGCTTTCTCAACCAAATTCGCACACTCGAATACAAATAATATTCCGCTTTTTCAACCAATCCAGCCCGCACCGGATTTTGATGAATATAATTCACTTTTTGCATAAAAGTCCTTTCATTGTTAATCGAAAAGACATTCGGATGATGTTCGAAAAGCGTGTATTTATGATTTCTTTTTTTATCTGCTTGTCTCAACTTTCGCAAAGAACTTTCATACTCGTTTTCCTTGAGATAATTTATAACGCGGCGGGCGGTAATCCCGTTGGCGAACCGCAAGACTCTCGAACTTTTATTTTTGCCGTCGGTTATCAGATGGATGTGATCGGGCATTATGACATAAACAAAGATGAGAAATCCGCCGGATATACGGGCTTCATCGAGGGCATTGACGGTTATTTGCTTCATTTTGTCGGATTGAAAAACGGGCAGGCGTTTGTGAGCCACCGAAGTTAAATAATAGCAGGGATTATCGGTTGAGATTTTCATGACTTTTAGATTAGCGTAAATTGTCGGCGGAGCCGCGAAGATGGTAGAAATCGGCACGGAAAAGCCGAGCTTTTCCGCACATCGGGCGGCGAGAGCCGCGAAGAAACAGAATTTTTTTAACTCGTGTATAAACAGTAGTACGGAATCTATTGGCAATTGATAAACATCAATAAAACTTAATCACCATTTTCAGCCGACATCGTCAATTCTTCTTTAATCCTCGTAATATCGCCGCCGATCGAGCTTATTTTTTTGACAATGGTTTCGTAGCCGCGGTCAATGTGATAGACGCGGTCAACGAAGGTCTCGCCTTTTGCCGCTAAGCCCGCTAGGACAAGCGAAGCTGATGCCCGCAGGTCGGAGGCGAGAACTTTTGCTCCGGTTAAATTCGTTTTGCCGTGAACGGTGGCTTGATTGCCTTGGATCTCGATATTGGCACCCATTCGGATCATTTCCGCGACGTGCATAAAACGGTTTTCAAAAATGGTTTCGGTGACGACGGACGTGCCTTCCGATTGCGTCATCAGAGCCATATACTGAGCCTGCATATCGGTCGGAAACTTGGGATGCGGTTCGGTCGTCACGTCTTTGGCCGTCAAGCCTTGGTCGGCACAACGGACGTGCAAAGTCGTTTCGTCTTTTTGTTCGATCTCGACACCGACTTCGCGTAGTTTTTCGATAACGGCTTCGAGATGTTTCGGTTGGCAGTTTTCGATCGTCAGTTCACCGCCTGTGATCGCCGCGGCGACGATAAAAGTTCCCGTTTCGATTCTATCGGGAATGATCGCATGTTCGGCTTCGCCCAGTTCTTCAACGCCTTCAATCGTTATGGTCGGCGTTCCGGCACCTTCTACTTTCGCCCCCATTTTATTCAAAAGATCGGCTAAATCTTCGATTTCGGGTTCGCAGGCGGCATTATGAATTGTTGTCGTTCCGGCCGCCAAAACCGCCGCCATCATGACGTTTTCCGTTCCCGTCACGGTGACGATCTTGAATTCGAGATCCGTGCCGACGAGTCTGCCTTTCGGAGCGGTGGCGACGACATCGCCTGACTCCAGCGAGACTTCCGCCCCGAGTTTTTCAAACGCCCTGAGATGCAGATCAATCGGACGGGTGCCGATGGCACAGCCGCCGGGTAAGCTGACTTTGGCTTTGCCGAAACGCCCCAAAAGCGGCCCAAGAGCGAGAACGCTCGCCCGCATCGTTTTGACGAGTTCGTACGGAGCTTCAAAAATTTCGATCTCACGAGCCGTGATCTTGTGCGAATGTTTGTCAACCAAAAGGGTTTCTGCTCCCAGATCTTCAAGCAGACGGCGTTGCGTGATCAAATCCCGGACATACGGGACATTATGCAAAGTTACGGTTTTCGGGCTTAAAAGCGTTGCCGCGAGACAAGGCAGAGCGGAGTTTTTCGCACCGCTGATCTGAACAGTTCCGTAAAGCGGCTTTCCGCCTTTGATTAAAAATTTATCCATTTTGTTTAGTGTCAAATACGGACATAAAGAATCAGCCGTATTTCCTTTATAAAGATTTACTTATAGATTCCAAAAGAAAATCTTATCACGAGTTTTGTCAGAATTAAACCGCAAGAATCTCACAATAAAGTTAATTCTCAAGTTATCCTCAAGAATTACTCAAGTAAAAGATTGTAAATTAGGAATTACGATGAGGAAGAGAAATAACTTGAGGAGAAATCAGACAGTGAAAAGTATATTTAGAGGCGTTTTTTTGATCGCCGTATTGGCGGTTTTTCAGATGACAGTTCTGGCGGCTTCATCGGTTGATGCTTTGTTAAGTCAAAAGATCAACAGTTTGCCGCTCGGTTTAACACCGGTCGTGATCACATTCGACCACAAACCGACCAACACGGATTTTCTGATGTTGAAATCATTGGGAATCACGGGCGGTTATCATCTGGGCGAATTGCCGATCGTTTTGACCAAAATCAATAAAGCACAATTTAACGCCCTCAAAACCAAAAGCGGAATCGTTTCGCTTTATGCCAACCGTACATTTCGGCCGCTTAATAATGAAAGCCGCAAATTCATCGGGGTTGAAAATCTGATGAATGACGGTGAAGTTACGTATATCAATAGCAATCTGCCGGTTTCGGGAAAAAACATCGGTATCTCTTATATTGATACGGGCATTGATGCGACGCATCCCGATCTTCAGCTCGGCCAAAACGTGGCTCAAAACGTATTTTTCCCGACGGCCGAAATTCCTCTGAATCTGCCGCCGGAATTCGTTCCGATCGTCTTCCTTGAAGATCAGCCGATGACGGATGTCGAAGGCGGACACGGAACATTCGGTGCGGGCGTAACCGCCGGAACGGGCGAAGCTTCAGGCGGTTTTTACAAAGGCGTGGCACCGGGAGCAAAATTGATCGGTCTGACCGCCGGAAATGATGTCGGACTTTCGACCTTTGCCATTTTGCAGGCGATGTCTTACACGATCGCCAATCAATACAGATATAACATACGCGTCTGCAATAATTCTTACGGAACGACGCTGGAAGATCTGCCGTATGATGCGAACGATCCGATCAATGTGGCGACGCGGGCGATGCACGACAGAAATATCGCCGTCGTCTTTGCCGCCGGTAATGACGGCGACGCACCCGATATGATCAACCCGTTTTCGGTCGCTCCGTGGGTGATTTCGGTGGCGGCGGGTGAAAAACGCGGTCTCGGAACGCCGGCTGAATTCTCATCACGCGGCAACGACAACGGAACGGGAACGGATACGCCGGGACAGCCGGCCGATCCGAACGCTCCGCCGAATCTGCGGCCCGATATTACGGGTTCGGGCGTGGACATCAAAAGCACCCGCTCGAAAGCTCCGGGCGTCACCAATACGGCGGGAACGATTCCGATCTTTGTCGGAGCCAACGATCTTTCGACCATTCCGCCGGCGTTTTTGCCCTTCTACACGACTTCGCGGGGAACCAGCTTTTCGACACCGCAGGTTTCGGGCGTGATCGCATTGATGCTCGAAGCAAATCCGCTTCTGACTCCCGATGACATCGTTACGATCCTGCGTGACACCGCCAATCCGATGCCCTATGAAGAAAGAGTTGTCGGGGCGGGTTATGTTGATGCTCATAACGCCGTCAGAAGTGCTTTGAGTTTAGCCGCAGTGCCGCATCCGGCGAATCTTTTCCCGTCGGATGATCCGAATGCTCCGCAAATTACGGACGTTACGGACGATCAACTCGGCACGACCGCCCAGGATATCGTTGAAGGAAAATTCAGATATGATTTTATGACGAATCAGATCGTCTATTCTTTAACGCTGGCCGATATGTCGGTGACGACTCCGAATATGCGTTGGACGATGACTTCGTCTTTCGGCGATACGGATATTTTCGTAACGGCTTCGAATGATGAAACGGCGACGACCTTTGAATACGGAAGGATCACCGAACTCGCGACGGGAACACGCAATCAGGAGACCATCGGAGCGGTTGATTCGGGCGAGATCGTCGGCAATCAGATAATAATCAAATTGAGTCTGGACAAAATAAATACGGCCGTCGGCAGTGACGTTTTGGGAACAACTTCGACCAATACCCAAGCCCAGTCGCAAATTCTGATCGGTTCATCGCTTTCGGGCGGTTTACTGCTCAATTCCGATTCGGCCAGCGGTTCCGATTTTAAGGTTGCGGGAAGTGCCGATCCAACACCGACGCCGACACCGACGCCGACGCCGACAGCAACGCCGACGCCGACGCCAAGTCCGAGTCCGACCGTGACTCCGACCCCGACCCCGACCCCGACGCCTGAACCGAACAATAATGCCGGCGGAAGATTCGATGAGCGGTATTCGGGAACGGTCAGCCCGACGGAACCGACGTTTGAAGTCGCGTTCGAACTGCGGCGTTCAACTCTCGATGCCCAGATAAATCAAAACCACGGCAATCAGCAGATAATCTTCGAAGTGCTGGATGCAGACGGAAATCTGATTGCGGCGGCAAGCAACCGAAAAATTTATCTAACGGGTTTACCGCCGGGAACTTACATCTATCGGGTTCGCGGCAACGTCAGCAAGGCGGTTGATTTTACGATCAAGAGCGGACAGGAATAATTCTTCAAACTGATTTAATTTCAAACTTTTCCGTGTGCGGACAAAAATCTGCACACGGACTTTTTTTATTATTTGACGCTTCACATATTTTTATTTTTCCGTCCTGCTCATTTGATTTCTTCCAAACGTCCGTTCCAGATATGTTTATAGATCTTCCATTCTTTATTCCGTTTAACAAAGACGGTCAGAAAAAGTCCGTTTGATCCGTATTTTTTGCTTTCGGTTTTGTTTGTCATCGTCCACGCAAGTTCGCTCGAACCCGAAACATACGCCGTGTTTTTTTCGCCGAAAACATCTTCGACCGTGATTTGATAGCCGGTGATCGTCGTCACGGTGTCCGACGGAGCAAACCAGAATTCTTTCATCGCCTCCTTGCCTTTACGGGGTGAAAGTCCGTTCGGATAGAGCGTGGCATCATCCCAAAAAAGCGAAAGAATGGTCTTTTCGTCATTTTCAAGCCACGCCGTCCGGTAGGTTTCTTTGATCTGTTTGATGGCTTCGGTATCTTTATCCGAAAGTTTGCTTTGGGCCAAAGCCGAAATAAAAAGTAAAAGGGCGATAAAGATTAAACTCAGAATCCTCATATATTTTCTCCGCGAATGACTTTTATGACGAATTTTAACATTTAACCGCCTTGAGAAATAAGGTTAGTTGGAAATTTGAACGAAACCGTAAATTATAAACTCTTAACTATAAACTATTTAGGAAAAAGATTTCTCCGAAATATTTAATAGTTTAAGAAATGTCCTAATTGTGGGTTGTTTGATCAACTTTAGCGGCTTTGCCGCTTTGCAGGAAACTTTTTATCCCGCTAAGCGGCATAAGTTCGCCAGGTTTATTTTGAGTTTTTTTACAAGCCACACACATTTTGGCCGCTACCAAAGTTTATAGTTCCGTTTTTTCTTTTATAAAGCCTGGTCATTACTTAAACAAAAAGAAAACACAGACGAAAATCAAATTTCATCTGTGTTAAATTTTTTCTTTTCTTAAATTTAATTTGTTTGGTTTTTGATCTTGATCAATGCTTCGGTCAGTTCCAGACGATTGATGGAACGGGTCGGGTTGAATTTATTTCCGTCCACTTTCAAAAAGCCTTTTTGCAGAGCGACGGCGACATAACCTTTGTAATTATTTGGAATTAAACTCAAATCCAAAAGAGTTACGTTCAAGGGCGTCGTCGAAACGAGATGTTCCATTTCGGCGGCTCTGACGAAAGCGACGGCGGCGGTCAATTTATCCACCGAATTATTCGGTTTGAACTTTTCGCCCGGATTTACGTCGTAAAAGATCTGCCCGTATGGATTCGACTGGACACTTTCAACGATACTGCGGGTGGAAAGATCACGCACATCCGAATACATATTGTTCGGGGCGACATATTGCGGAACGAGACCACTGCGGACGATTGCTTCGGCAAGGTCACCTCTCGTGACGCTAAAGTCCGATTTAAATTTATTGCCCATCGGCAACATCATAAAGGACCGCAAACTTTCCAAAACCGCCGTTTGTTCGGCGTCTGAAAGATTTGACAGATCGTTCAGATGCGGGTATTCGACCGTCGTAACTTCAACCACGCCGTAATAGTCCTGCGGTGTTCCGGCCGGCAGAGAATTTCTGACGCTGACCCGGAAATTCTGCGAGAGCGGATTTCTCAGAACGACCTTTTCACGCTTACCGGTCAAACCGGGCAGATTGAGATTGTTCGATTCGCCTCTCAGATAATTATTCTCGTCAAACACCTTTATTCCCAGATCATTGACGCTCAGGATTCCGCCCCACGAAATTCCGATGTTGGCTTGCAGTGTGTTGGCGGGCATCGAGATATTGTTCGATGAACTGACACCCGGAATAGCACTTCCTCCGAAAGTTTGAACCGTATATGTTTTGAAGGAAACTTTATTTGATTGTAAAAGCGAACGGAAAAGTCCTGTTTTTCTGTCGGGAAAGGCCGCTTCCAGAACCGCCGAGTAAGTATTGAGCATTCCGGCACCGACTTCGTGGCGGTAGTATTTCGGCAGAGGAGTTGCCGAACGGCTCAAAATGTCTTTGATCTGAGCCGGAGTTAAGTTCGGATTTGCTTCGAGCATCAGAGCAATTGCCCCGGCAACTTGCGGAGCGGAAAAGCTGGTTCCGCTCGCGGTCGTATAAAATGCGACTTCGCCCGGTGTCAATCTGTTCGCGTCGCTTCCGATCGCTCCCAAAACACTTGTTTGCGAAGGCAGAGACCGAAGACTGACGATATCTACGCCCGGTGCTACGAGAGTCGGGTTGTGGTTGCCGAAATTGCCGCGGGATGAAAAGTTTGCCAGTTGAGCGTTTTGATTTGTCGCTCCGACGCTGATCACCCACGGAGCGGCGGCATACGGATTCAAAGTGTTGTTTCCGGAGCCTTTATTTCCGGCGGAAAAAACGACGTTGACGTTGTTTTCCGTCAAAATTTTGGTGGCGATATTGACCGGATCATTTATGTCGTAAACCGTATTGGCCGAAAAACTGCAGTTAACGACGCGGATGTTATAGGCGTTTCTGTTTTGCAGAATATAATCGAAGCCGGAAAGAACGTGAGTTAGATTCAAGTTTCCGGCACTCAGTCCGAGGATATTCGCTCCCGGAGCGACACCGTTATATTTGCCGCCCGAAGAAACTCCGTTTCCGGCAATGACTCCGGCGACAAAAGTTCCGTGTCCGGCGACCAGATCGGTGTTGGGAACATTTTCTACCGATGCCGGATTGGTAAAACCGGCCGGAGCGGACTGGGCATCGGCCAGTTTGACGTTTTGGACGACCTTGCCGTTGAGATCGTTATGCACGGAGTTGATGCCGGTATCCAAAACCGCTACCGTTACATTTCTTCCCGAAACGGGCAGTCCCGAGTTATGGGCCTGCAGGTCGCTGTCGGTAACAACATTCTGAATGCCGGTTCGCTTGAAATAAGGATCGGAATTCAGGGTAAACGTGCGGGTGCCGTATATCGAACGGACGGTTTGAAGATTTGAAACGGCGATCAGCTGGTCTTTGGTTGCGGAAACAATAACGACCGGTAAATGATTGAATGTTGTACCGCCTAAAATGCCGAGATCGCGTAATTGATCAAAATCCGATCCGTTGGGGCTTTGATGATAGACGATAGCGGCATTGACGTTGCTGTCATCGGTCGTGCGATTTAGTAAAAGTGCAAGTTCGGGATCAATGCTTTGCAAGCCGATGGCGTTGTTTTGCGTATCGGTTCCCGAAACGGTCACGCCGTCGGCTCCCGAAACGGTCACGCCGTCGGCTCCCGAAACGGTCACGCCGTCGGCTCCTGAAACGGTTATACCCGTTGGTTCGGTCAGATTGAAGACAATTCCGTTCGAGTTAAATCCGGTAATTGAATCCGCCCCTGAAACGGTCACGCCGTC
>JBGTRS010000085.1:0-7422 GCA_041940665.1 Pyrinomonadaceae bacterium
GAGCCCGACCTGGCCGCTTATCCGCGGCTGGTGTTCCGCTTCAATCGCCGCAGCCTGGGCCGCTTGCGGCAACTGATCGATAAATTTTCTTAAAAGGTTTGAGCTAAGATTTAATTTCTCCCAAAATCTGTCGGGCCGATTCAAGCAATCTTTCATCTTCCAGAGAAATTCGTAAAATGCCGTTGGGCGAGAACGCCGAACCTTCCGTATTTTCTACCAAGTCCATAAGCTTTTCGGGCGAAACCTGCGATTTTTCGCCGAGTTTAATAGCGATTCCGTCTTTGGCTTTATCAACCGAAATCACGTGCATCGTTTCGGCGGTTTGGCGAAGTCGGGCGTATTCAAAGAGATTTTCGACCGATTCCGGCAATTTTCCGTAGCGGTCTTGAATCTCAAGATAAATTTGCCGCAAGTCCTCTTCATTTTCGGCGGAAGAAATTCGTTTGTAGGTTCTCAGACGCTGACTCGTTTCGGAAATAAAATCGTCGGGAATCGAAACATCAACGCCCAAATTGATCGAAACGCTTGCTTCATCTTCGATCTCCTCGCCGCGAAGTTCCTGGATCGTGCGGTTGAGCATCTTTGTATAAAGGTCAAAACCTAACGCATCCATATGTCCCGATTGCTGACCGCCGAGCAGATTTCCCGCACCGCGTAATTCCAGATCGAGTGCGGCAATGCGAAAACCCGCACCGAGATCGGAAAACTCGCGGATCGCCGAAAGCCGGCGGCGGGCGATCGGCGTTAATTCGAGTTCAGACGGAATTAAAAGATAGGCATAAGCCCGGCGGTTTGAACGGCCGACCCGTCCGCGGAGTTGATATAGCTGAGACAGTCCGTAGTTATCGGCTCGATTGATGATGATCGTGTTTGCCCGCGGAATGTCTATGCCGTTTTCGATGATGGTCGTAGCGACCAGAACATCGTATTTATAATCAACAAAATCCAAAACTGCTTGTTCCATTTCCTTTTCATTCATTTGTCCGTGAGCGATGACGATGCGTGCATTCGGAACGATCTTTTGGACGTGAGCGGCAATGGCTTCGATGGTTTGGACTCGATTGTGGATGAAAAAAACCTGTCCGTTTCTCGCCATTTCGGTTTCGATGGCGGATTTGATAACTCCTTCGGAAAATTGAACGACCTGCGTATTGATCGCCAAACGATCCCGCGGCGGCGTTTCGATGACCGACATATCTCTCATGCCCGTCAGAGACATATTCAAAGTTCGCGGGATCGGCGTTGCCGTCAAGGTTAAAACGTCAACCTTTTTCTTGAGTTGTTTAAGTTTCTCTTTATGGGCGACACCGAATCTCTGTTCTTCGTCAACGATGACGAGTCCGAGTTTTTTGAACGCGACATCATTCGATAAAATCCGGTGCGTGCCGATCAAAATATCAACCTCGCCTTTCTCGGTTTGAGTGACGACTTCCTTTTGTTCTTTGCGGGAACGGAAACGCGAAAGAAGTTCTATTTTCACGGGAAAAGCGGAAAATCTCTGTTTAAAAGTTTCAAAATGCTGATAGGCGAGAACGGTCGTCGGCGTTAAAACGGCGACCTGGCGGCCGTCCATCACGGCTTTGAACGCGGCCCGCATCGCCACTTCCGTTTTGCCGTAACCGACATCGCCGACGATCAAACGATCCATCGGCACGGCGGTTTCCATATCCTTTTTCAATTCTTCGATCGAGGTCGCTTGATCGGTCGTTAATTGATACGGAAACGCATCTTCAAACTCTTTCTGCCAGGGAGCATCCGCCGAAAACGCAAAACCCTGAACGAGTTTTCTTTCGGCATAAAGCCGCAGAAGTTCGTCTGCCATATCACGCATCGCTCGTTTGGCTTTCGCTTTCGTTTTCTGCCAACCGATTCCGCCAAGCCGGTCAAGGGCGGGCTTGGTTCCTTCGCTCGAACCATACCGTGAAACGAGATCCAATCTTTCGACCGGCACGAAAAGTTTGGCATTGTCGGCATAAACGAGAAGCATAAACTCTCTTGAAATTCCGCCGGTTTCGAGTGTTTGCAAACCTTCAAAACGCCCGATGCCGTGATCTATGTGGACGACAAAATCTCCTTCTTTCAAATCCCGGAAATCGGAAATAAATGCAGATGTTTTTGATCTTCGGGATTTAGTCTTCGGTCTGTTTGGCTGAAAATCCGCTTGTGTTTTCTCACCGAAAATCTCCGTTTCGGTAAAGATTTTTATATTCAACGACGAAATTTCAAAACCGCTTGAAAGGTTGCCGATCTTCAGAAGTTCACTCGGCAGAACGACATCGTAATCTCGCAAAATGTCGTTGAATCTTTCGGCTAAACCGTTAGATTGAAAGACAAAAAGTGAGGTTTGTGATTCGTAATTCGTAATTCGTAATTCGTTTTCTCTGACAAAATCTTTAATATTTCCTTGGTACTTGCGGGTTGGACGCGATTGGATTTCAAAATCAACGGAATTTTCAGCAGTTGGGAAAAGGAATAATGGATTTTGGTCTTTGATTTTTAGTTTTTGGTCTTCAGTTTGAAATTTGAAATCTGAAATTTGAGAATCGATCAACTGACCTTCGATTGAAAATTCTTCATCGGTTTCCGCCGCGAGTTTGCCTAAACTTCTGAGTTCGAGTCTTTGTATTTGTCCGAATTTTTCGCGGAGAGTTTCAACTTCGATAAATAATTCGTTCGGTTTTAGGCCGATCTCGCCGTGTTCGGTTATTTCCCGGTAATTTCCTTCGACTCGCTCGTAAAAATCACCGAGAGTTTGTTCGATCAAAGCGGGTTCATCAATGATAAAAATTGCGTCTTCGAGATAATCGAAAACGGTTGAATCGTGCGGGTTTATCAGAGAAATCAAGAATTCCCAACCCGAAAAAGATTCGCCTTCTTTGGCAAAATCGGTGCGATCTTTTAAGTTACGGGCAAAAACTTCATCCGCAAATCTTTCCTTTGCACTTTTTGTCCAGAGTTTGAAATCTTCCGAAGTCGCCGCAAATTCACGCATCGGAGCGATGGAAATTTCTTTGATCTGTTCGATGGAAAGTTGCGTCTCGGCATCGAAAGTGCGGATCGAATCAACCGTATCGCCGAAAAACTCTATGCGGACGGGATTTTCCGCATCCGGCGACCAGACATCAATAATCCCGCCGCGCATCGAAAACTCGCCGAAGTTGGCGATCGGTTCTTCGCGTTTGTAACCGCTCGCAAAAAGTTTCTCGACCAGATCTTCCGGCGGGAAATCTTCGTCGCGTTTTAAGATCACACCGAGATTTTTTAACTTTTCGGGTGGCGGAATTTTAGTGAGCAGAGATTTGGCGGAAAGTATCAAAAAGTCCGGGTTGGTTTTCGTTAAATTCCAAAGTGTCAATGCCCGTTTTTCCTGAGTTTCGGCGTGCGGCGAAACGCCGGAATAGATGTCAGCCTCGAAGGAAGGGAGTGTTAGAAGGGGAGACGGGGAAAAAGGGAGATGGGGAGGATTTTTCATCTCCGCGTCTCCGCATCTCCGCGTCTCCACGTCGAAAAAAGTTAAGTCGCATTCCCAAGTTTCCAGGTCTTTATTCAAATCAGTAACGACGACAAAAGTTTTATTCGTTTCGCTTTGGAGTTTCGATAGAACAAAGGCTTTGGCGGAAGTTGAAGTCAGACCGCCTAAATTTAAAACTCTTGTGCCGCTTTTTATTTCATCACGCAGACGCTTTATTTCGGTTGTTGTTTCCGTTGATTCCATTCTTGTTTGTGGTAAAAAATTTAATCAAGCAACATAATCGTCGCTTCGCCAACAATCAATTGAACTCCGTCTTGATTTTCGCAAATGGTTTCAATCGTAACTATGGGCTTATCTTCACGTATTTTTTTGACCGTCGCTTTTGCCGTAACGGTGTCGCCGATAAAGGCCGGATTCGTAAATCTTAAAGTTTGTCCGAGATAGACGATCTTGCGGACGTTTAATTTATACCCGAGAACCGCCGAGATAAACGAGGCCGTCAGCATTCCGTGAGCGATCCGTTGGCCGAAGCGTGTTTCCTTGGCAAAACCCTCATCCAGATGAATCGGATTATAGTCGCCCGAAACGTCTGCAAATTGCCGGATAAGTTCATCGGTTACTTCCTTTTTTACCGAAAATGTATCGCCGATTTTTATTTCCATAATCTTCTTCTTTAAACGCACATATCCGCAAACAAACTAATTTGACCACCCTTGTCATTTCATTTATCTGCGGTAAATTTTTCTATTTTACTTTCGCACTTTTGGAAATTGATTTCAAAATTGAAATAAAAAAAGTGCAAAACATTTAAGTATTTGCTCCTCTGAATTTAACATCCTATATAATACCAAAGTTTAACTTTAGCTTTAGCAATTATTTTTCCATTTCTTTTCTTTATTAGATTACCATTCAGGACTCGTTCTTCATATTCAGAGTTTTCTTCGGACTTTTCGTAACTAAAATTTCCATTGAACTCATAACTAATCCTTTTGATCTTTTCGGTTGAAAAAGAAAGTTTTTTAGGGTTGGCGTTTATTTTTTTAAAGTCGAAATTCTTATTGGTTCTGATATATCCTTTTGGCGGAATTGAAATAATTGAACCGGTTTTAACCGAAGATTCATGGGTTATAATTTCTATCATTTCAAAATCTTTGAATCCTTTCGGATAATCTCCAATTATTCCGTAGTAACCTCCCGCATCAAATTCTTTAACAGAGTTATCCTCAACTTTTTTTTCCGAAACAGATTTGACAAGTTCAGGTTCGAAAGTTGGTGAAGAAATCGGGATGGGAACATTTATTTTGATATTTTCAGTTTTAATTAGCTCTTCTGTATCAAAGGTTTCTACAAAAAATTGCCAAATGCCGAATCCTATCACACCAAAGATTAGTGTTGATAAGCCAACAATCAAATTTAAGAAAAGGTTCGTGATTCTCATTTTGGAAAGATACTCCTGTTTTTTTTATTTGAACTACTCTCTGTTAGGAGTTTATTGAATTCAATAAACTCCTAACAGGGTTTTTTTACTGTTTAGAATTTGTGGCAAGCCACAAGGAGATTTGTTTCAGCAAAATTACAGAATTTAAAAGTAAAAAAAATGCCGACTTCGTTGCAAAGTCGGCATCGTCCAAAATAGGAGAGCTTATTATGATAGTAACCAGAGGCAAGAAGTTTATTCCAAAGTCCAACCGAAACTGACATCGCCTTTGGCGATAACTTCGCCGTTTCGTTTTTTTATCAAAGTTCCTTTTAGGACTTGGGCGTTTTCGTCCAACGTATAGAAATTGCCTTTAACGACAAATTCACCGTCGAACTCATATTTGATTCCGTCTTTTTCTTTCGATTCCGTCTTGATTTTGCCATCGGCGATCTTGATCTTTTCAAGTTCAATCTGTTTTTTATCATCAATCACGACCGAACCTTTCGGTGCAATTGATTCGCCGAATCGCGGATCTTTTTGGCTGACATCAAAATTTTTGTTTTCGATCTTGAGATAAGAAACATCCTTAAAATCTTCAGCAGTTTCATCGAGTAGAAAATACTTTCCTTCGGGATCGAAGTATTCAGGATTATCTTCGTCCACTTTCGGGGAGGTTAACTTGTCTTCTTTATAATCAATCGGCAAAACCGATTCGGGATCGTTGATGTCAAATTTAATTTCTTCCGTTTGTTCGACTTCCGTTACTTTTACGGAATTATCAGCCGGACAAGAATGATTTAACGTAATGAACGAATTACCGAAGAACAGATTAAACACACCCACCCAAGCTAGTCCAAAGACAAGCGTAGAAACACCAATAACAAAATAAAATATATAATTTCTAAATTTCATTAAAAACTCCGATTTAAATAAAAGAACAGTTATTTTAGAATTCTATAAATTTTCAAAAATAAATGTAGCGTCTTTTTACTGTTTAAAGACTGTGGTTATCCACACTTCTTTTATTATAAGAAAGCAAAAAGTATTCCAGTAGGAAATTTGTATAAAAATTTTGTTCCGAAAAAAGTATTTTTGCCGTTTGCGAACAGCATGTTTATACTATGAGATTCAAATTGAAACACTATTTTAAATCTTGAAATTTTTAATTTTTCTATCAGCAAAATAATCTATGAAAATTCCAGAATATAACGAAATTATCGAACCGAACGACCAAACCGAAGCTCGCGAACAGAACTTGAAAGAGATCATCGAAATGATCGGAAATCCTTACCCGAATAAGTACGAAAGATCAGCAATTTCGGGCGAAGAAGACACGATCACAAACCTTTTGAAATATGCCCCTATTGCGGAAATTTCTGCAGAGATCGGGGAAATTCTCGCAAACCTAAATGAAGGCGAAAGACCGACACCCGAAATAAAAGAACCAATCAACGAAAAGTTAAAGGCTTTGGGAAATGTCAGAATCGCAGGTCGGCTGGCGACTCCGCCACGGGTGATGGGCGGGGCGGCATTTGTGCATCTGTCGGACGGCAAAAATCGTCTGCAAATTTATGTTCGCAAACAGGACGCGAAAGCGATTCACAATGATACGGGCGATGTTTTGGAAGAAGGCAATACGGGATTTTCACTTTTCAAAAGATTAGACCACGGTGATTTTGTCGGCGTGGAAGGATTTTTGTTTTTGACGAACACGGGCGAACTTTCGGTTCACGTTGAGAAAATTCAGTTTCTGGCGAAAGCGATGTTGCCAATGCCGGACAAAATGCACGGCATTGCCGATCCCGAACTGCGTCGCAGGTATCGCTATGTTGATCTGATCGGTTCCTCTTTACAGATCGAGCACGAAGGTTTGACGACACGCGAGATTTTCGAACGGCGGGCGGCGATAATTTCTTCGATGCGTCGTTACTTGGAGGATCACGGCTATATTGAGGTCGAAACGCCGATGCTTACGCCGAAAGCGACCGGTGCGGCGGCAGAGCCTTTTGAAACCTATCACAACGCTCTAGACATTCCGCTTTTTGCGAGAATCGCCCCCGAACTTTATTTAAAACGTCTGATGGTCGGCGGTTTTGAAAAGGTTTTTGAACTCAATCGAAACTTCCGCAACGAAGGTCTGTCGCACAAACACAATCCCGAATTTACGATGCTCGAATTCTATTGTGCTTATATGAATGTCAATGGGATGATGGATTTTTGTGAGGAAATGCTTCGTGAATCATTATTGAAAGCAACGAGAAGTTTGGTGATTGAATATGAGGGGAAGACGATTGATTTTGCCAAACCGTTTGAGCGGTTGCCGATGAAAGAGGCGATTTTACGCTACAAACCTGATGCGGAAGTAACGGAAGAAAATATGCTTGAATTATTTGAACAGCACGCGGAAGAAAAGTTAATTCAGCCGACTTTCATTATTGATTATCCAAAATCAATCTCGCCTCTTTCAAAAGCGTCGCCGGAGAATCCGCAGATCGCCGAGCGATTTGAATTATTTATCGGCGGCATCGAA
>JBGTRS010000085.1:7432-12519 GCA_041940665.1 Pyrinomonadaceae bacterium
GTTGACCAGATGAAAGAACGGATGGGCGGCGACAAGGAAGCGATGGTTTTGGACGAAGATTACATAAAAGCTCTGGCTTATGGAATGCCGCCCGCCGCCGGCATCGGCATCGGCATTGACCGCATCGTAATGCTTCTCACAAATCAGCATTCCATCCGCGACGTAATTTTATTCCCGCATATGCGTCCCGAAAAAAATACGTTATTGGACGATGAGGAAGAATAATCATACATGTAGGGGCGGTCCCTTGTGGTTGCCCCTGAGCGAAGCGAAAAATATGTAATGATTTTACAAATTTTGAAATCTTAATATTTGTTTTCGCCTTTCGACTCATAGGCTTGGGATTTGCCGTTGCCCTTACGATCAATTTACGTCAATAAATTTATTTGAAAATATTTTTACTAACAACTTTTGCACTCGTTGCGTTTGCGTTTAACTCGATTCTTTGCCGTCTCGCACTCGGCACAAATTTGATTGATGCGGGAAGTTTTACCGTCATCCGAATCGTTTCCGGTGCGGTAACTTTGCTGATAATCTTTTCGATTTTTTCCAAAAAACAATTTAAGGATTTAAAACCCGAAAATTTCCTTTCGGCGTTTTTTCTGTTTGCTTACGCGATTTGTTTTTCGTTTGCCTATACGGGATTGACGACGGCGACCGGGGCTTTGATTCTCTTCGGAATGGTGCAGGCGACGATGATTATTTCCGCTATCATCAAAGGCGAGAGACCGAAGATTTTGGAATGGTTCGGTTTGATCTTGGCACTCGGCGGACTCATTTATCTTGTTTTTCCCGGCCTCGAATCGCCGCCACTTATCAGTTCACTTTTGATGGCGTTTGCCGGAATCGCCTGGGGTTTTTACACGCTTCGCGGCAAATCGAGCGAAAACCCTCTGACCGACACGACTCGGAATTTTATTATCGCAACAGTTTTTGCAGGTTTGGCGGGTTTGTTTTTTATTAATCAGAGCAAACTTTCGCCGAGTGGAATTCTGTTGGCGGTTTTGTCGGGAGCGATCGCTTCGGGAATCGGTTACGCGGTTTGGTATGCGGCACTCAGATATCACACGGCAACCCGTGCCGCGATTCTGCAACTTTCCGTTCCGGTCATCGCCGCCATCGGCGGTTTGATATTTTTGGCGGAACTGATTTCGTTTCATCTGATTTTGGCAAGTGTTCTGGTTTTGGGCGGCATCGGTTTGGTGATCTTGGCGAAAAATAAGTAGTTGGCGAAATTTACAAAAATACTTTTAGTTGGGAAAATAACACAAAATAATATGAATATATTAAAAGAGCATAGCAAAAATTTGCTAATCAATAGAATTATTTTATTGACCTCTATTTTCGTATTGTGTTTTTCATTGTCAGGCTGTGTGGCGTTTGAACGCTTTATTATTATTAATGAAAATGATAAACCGATCTTCATTGAATATAAGTTAAAAGAAATGGACGAAATTTCACATCCAAGTTCTCGAAGTATTGAAGTAATATCCTCAAAAGAATTAGATGCGTGGTTTGGTGAGGAAAATTGGAAACCAATATCAAATGACAGGATAAATTCAGATAATTCAAACAAATTTATTTTACGGTTAAATCCGAAGGAAGCTGTAACTATTGAAGAAGAAGATATTTTTTATATCAAAAATGACAAAGAAAAAGCATTGGATATAAAAGAATTGAAAATTACTGATGAAGGCAAAGAGATTTATTTTAAGACTGATAAAAAGTTGTTTGAAGAATTCGTAAAACAGGATTTTAAAATCAGATACAAATCATAATGAATTTACAAGAACAGATAGAAAATCTAAAAAATAAAACGGAATTTACCGCCGATGACCGAAAGGTTTTTGAATCATTCAAAGAGGCTCTGCGAAAGGGCGAAATACGTGCCGCGGAACGCGATGCGGACGGGAATTGGCATACGAACGCGTGGGTGAAACAGGGAATTCTTTTGGGTTTTAAGATGGGCGGAATGGTTGAAATGTCGAAGGAAGACGAATCATTTCAGTTTTTTGACAAGGACACCTATCCGCTTCGCCCGATGTCTCTGGAAGATAAGATCAGGATCGTCCCGGGCGGTTCGACGATTCGGGATGGTTCCTATGTCGCTCCGAGCGTCGTCTGTATGCCGCCGATGTATATAAATGTCGGAGCTTATGTTGACGAAGGCACGATGGTTGATTCGCACGCTCTGGTCGGTTCCTGTGCTCAGATCGGCAAAAATGTCCATCTTTCCGCCGCCGCTCAGATCGGCGGAGTTTTGGAACCGATCGGAGCGATGCCGGTCGTCATTGAAGACGATGTTCTCGTCGGCGGCAACACGGGCGTTTATGAAGGAACGATTGTCAGAGAGCGTGCGGTTTTGGCTTCGGGCGTCATCCTAACCCGTTCAACTCCGGTTTTTGATCTGGTGAATAACTCGATCATCAAAAGCGACGGCGAAAATCCTTTGGAAATTCCGGCCAATGCCGTCGTCGTGCAAGGCTCGAGAGCGATCACCGGCGGTTTCGGCAAAGAAAACGGTCTGTCGCTCTATGCCCCGATCATTGTCAAATACCGCGATGAAAAGACGGATGCTTCGACAAAATTGGAGGATTATTTGAGATAAATTTTTCAGACAAAATGAAAGAAGAGCTTAAAACCTTGCAAACCGAAATTTGCAAGGTTTTTTTAATGAGTATTAAGAAACATATATAAGTTTTTTATCGAAAAAAACGGGCTATCTTATTTTCTGCTATCGTGATACTCAAATATACTTGACAATGATAGACTCACATCTTATAATTTCACGAGGCTAAAGTTAAAACTTGGCTTTACTGTTTATTTTAATGAGGTAAAGCAAAAAGGATTTAGATAAAAATTATTGGAGATTTTTAAATGAGTAAAATAATAGGTATTGATTTAGGAACAACCAACTCGGTTGTAGCGGTAATGGAAGGCGGCGAGCCGGAAGTTATCACGAATTCGGAAGGCGGACGCACAACTCCTTCGGTTGTCGCATTTACGAAAGACGGCGATAGACTTGTCGGACAGGTTGCCAAGCGTCAGGCGGTGACAAATCCCGAAAATACGCTCTATTCTATCAAGCGTTTTATGGGAAGAAAATACGACGAAGTAAAGGAAGAAATTTCACAGGTTCCGTATAACGTCGTCAAAGCTTCTAACGGTGATGTTCGCGTAAAAGTTGATGACAAAGAGTATTCACCGCCCGAGATTGCGGCGATGGTTTTGCAGAAATTAAAGCAGGCGGCGGAAGATTATCTCGGACAAACCGTTGATAAAGCTGTAATTACGGTTCCGGCTTACTTTAATGATGCCCAGCGGCAGGCAACAAAAGACGCGGGTAAGATTGCCGGTCTCGAAGTTATGCGGATCGTTAATGAACCGACAGCCGCCGCACTTGCTTACGGTTTGGATAAAAAATCTGACGAAACGATCGCCGTCTTTGACTTCGGCGGCGGAACATTCGATATTTCGGTTTTGGAAGTCGGCGAAGGCGTTGTTGAAGTAAAATCAACTAACGGCGACACGCACCTCGGCGGTGACGATGTTGACGATAAACTGATTGACTGGATCATCGAAGAATTCAAAAAAGATCAGGGAATTGACTTAACGACCGACAAAATGGCACTTCAACGCTTAAAGGAAGCGGCGGAAAAAGCCAAGATCGAACTTTCGACGACGATGGAAACGGAGATCAACCTGCCGTTTATCACGGCTGACCAATCGGGTCCGAAACATCTGGTCATGAAGTTGACCCGCTCAAAATTCGAACAATTGGCGGAACCCGTTTTGAGTCGTCTGATGCCGCCGGTTGAAAAGGCTCTGAAAGATGCCGGTTTGGAACCGAAAGACATAGACGAACTCGTTCTCGTTGGCGGTTCGACCCGTATTCCGAAGGTTCAGGAAATGGTCAAGGAGTTTTTCGGCAAAGAACCGAATAAATCCGTTAATCCGGATGAAGTTGTCGGTGTCGGTGCGGCGGTTCAGGCGGGTGTTCTTTCCGGTGAAAAGAAAGACATTTTGCTCTTGGACGTAACGCCTCTGACTTTGGGAATCGAAACTTTGGGCGGCGTTTTCACGGAAATGATTCCGCGAAACACGACGATTCCGACCAGAAAATCGGAAATCTTCTCGACGGCGGCGGACAATCAAACTTCGGTTGAAGTTCACGTTCTGCAAGGCGAAAGACCGATGGCCGGCGATAATAAAACGCTCGGTAAATTTCATCTGGTCGGCATTCCGCCCGCACCGAGAGGTGTTCCGCAGGTCGAAGTTACGTTCGATATTGACGCCAACGGAATCGTCAATGTTTCGGCGAAGGACGTCGGCACGGGACGCGAGCAAAAGATCACGATCACGGCTTCTTCGGGCTTGTCGAAAGACGAAATCGACAAGATGATGAAGGATGCCGAAGCTCATTCGGCCGATGACGAAGCGAAAAAATCGCAGATCGAAGCCCGCAACCGTCTGGACGGACTTGTCTATAATGTTGAAAAATCATTCAACGAAAGCAAAGACAAGTTAGAATCGGGCGATGTCAGCGAGATCGAAGCGGCGATTTCGGATGCGAAAACCGCTCTCAGCAGCAACGATGTTGATGCGATGAACAATGCATTCGAAACTCTGCAGACGGCTTCGCATAAACTTGCTCAGGTACTTTATCAACAGCAATCGCAAACGGCCGATGCGGAGAGCGGTGCGGAAGAACAAGCGTCTTCGGCAACCGCCGGCGGCAGCGACAGCGATACGACGACGGCAAGTTCGGACGATGACGTTATTGATGCCGAATATGTCGATGCCGAGGAAGTGTCTGACGAAGAAGAAAAGAAAGACGAAAGTTAAGCGTCCCCGTTTCGGTAAAAACTGAGTAGTCAGCGGCAGTTGCCGTTGACTACTTTAATACTGTAAAAAAACTTTAAATAAATGGCGAAAAAAAAAGATTATTACAAAATTCTCGGCGTAAATAAGTCCACGGACGCGAAGGAAATCAAAAAAGCCTATCGCCGTCTGGCGAGAAAATATCACCCGGACGTCAATCCGGGCGATAAAACCGCCGAAGAAAAATTTAAAGAAATTCAAGAGGC
>JBGTRS010000086.1:0-12370 GCA_041940665.1 Pyrinomonadaceae bacterium
TATAATCTTTTGGCTTTTGTTTGACCATTTCGGCAGGATCGAATTCGTCTTTTCATCTTCGTTGGGAACAATTGCATAAACCGTTTTATTTTCCGGCAACCTCACGCTGACGCTGAGTTTTATATGTCTTTTCTCAACTTTGCCTTGATAAGTTTCGATACTCATTTGATTAAACCTCTGATTCAAAAGTATTGAAATAATAGCACAATACTGATCTCAAAAAACTTAATCCTTCTTACCGAATCGAAATGTTAAACCGACACTTACCGTGGTCGAATATCCGGGCGTAACGTGAATTCTTTCGATGACGGGAGCGTTCGGTGAAACTCTCGATTCAAAGAAATTTTGGGTTTCAAAGTATTTTTTGTTGAAGAGATTATCGATCGAAAAATTGAGATCAACCCATTTTTTTAAGCGTTTCGACATGGAAAAATCCACCACATCGTGTCCGCTTGCCCGAAGGCTCGCATCTTCGCCGTCGAGCCGATAATTTGAAATATGCCGCCAGTTGAGGAAGAAATTAAATCCTTTGAGATCATTCAAAATGATTCCGCCGTTGGCGACCGTGTGCGGGGCGGAATCAACAAAGACACGCGGATTTGTATCGCGGAAATAGCTTTCCAAAACCTGAGTCAATCCGCCGTTGATGCTCAAATTTTTCGTGATCCGTGCCGAACCGCGAAATTCGATCCCGTAGGAACGCGACGGATCGGCAAACTCGATGCTTCCGTCGTCGGGAATATAAACTTGTTCGTTGGAACGGTCGATCAAAAAACCTGTGAACACACCGGAAAAACGGCTTGAATTATAGCTTGTTCCGAACTGGTAAAAATCGGTCGTGGCAATTTTCGGTGCGTCCGGATTGCGGACGACTCCGCGGGCGTCCTGCGAAGCGATGCCGCGTCCGTAATTGGCGTAAAACGAAACGGGAAAAGTTTCAAACGGCGAAAAAGCGACGCCGAGTTTCGGCTGAAATTTGTATTCCGATTCGCTTCCATCGAGCATCAATTCCGCATCGCTCAACTCGAAACCGCTCACATCAAACGAAAAATAATCCCAACGTAAACCCGTCTGAACTCTTAAATGTCCGTTGAAAAGGTTCAGATCGTTCTGCACATAACCCGCGAAATTATTGACGTTTGCCTGAGCGGAAGTAAACAGAACATCCGCGTTATTGATGTTTTCAGGCTGAAATTTACGGCTCGGATTGCGGTCGATCGTCGGGTAAAGGCCGACATTTATCTGATTGAGCAGAAAACTTCCGCCGAAATTCAAGACGGAAAAATTTCCGAACAATTTATACGGCTGAAAGACTTGAAAATTCGCACCTTCCTGCAGACGCGAATCGTGCTGCTGAATTTCGTCGTCGTAAACCGTGTCGAATAAAAAGAACGTGAAATTTGAAAAAAGATCGAAAAGCGAACGGGAAACAAATGCGTCCGCTTTGAGCGTCGTGCCTTTTTCAAACTCTTTACGGTAGAAACCTTTGATCGTGCCGTTCTGAACCTTGCCGCCATTGTCGGGATCAATAAATCCGAAACGGTCGAGTGTTCCGTTGTTGACCAGATCAAGCGGGATTTGTCCCGACGAAAAGAATTCGTTGCGTCCGGCATTGAACTTCAAACCGATGCTTTGCGTTTCGTCCAATTTGTATGTGAAATTTCCCGAAAAATTATCGCGGCGGTATTTCAGAGGGCTTTCAAACGGCCCGTCCGTGTAGCTCGGTTCATACGAAACAAATGCCTCCACATTTTCGATCTTCGGGCTGTAGGCGAAAAACCCGCGAAATGTGCTGAACGAACCGCCTTGAACCCGTGCGGTAAAAATGTTCGGCAGAGATTCTTTGAGATCAATTTTAATCACGCCGAGTCCTGAAAAATCTCCGTAAGCGGCGGAAAATGGACCGCCCACGATCGAAACGCTTTCGACAAGTTCGGGCGAAAGCGATTTCAGATCGCCGAGATAGCCCTGTCCGTGTCCCTGCGTTCCTTGATTTTGCTGAACGTTATCAATCAGAATTTTTAAACCGCCGCTCACGCCGCCGTGATCGGTGTTAAAACCGTAACGGCGTATTTCCAGAGATTTTCCGCCGCCTTCGTGCTGTCCGGCATTGATCCCGGCATTTAAAGTAAAGATCAATTGGTCATCGCGTCCGAACAGCGTTTCGTCATAGACGGCCGCGTTTCGTGTTTCAATACTGGGTGTTAGAGCGTTGTCCGTGATCGTCACGGTTTCGGAAACAGAAGGGATAATGTAATTTATTTTGATCTGCAAATTCGAGATCGTTTGTTCAACCGAAAAAAATTGCGTTTTTGTCTCGATATTTTTACCCGAAAACTTAACCGCAAGATTCTCAAGCGGAACTTCCAGAGAAAATTCACCCTCTCCATCCGTGCTTGTGCTTAAAGTTGTGCCGGAAGTTTCAACTTCGATCAAAACCCCCGGCACAAATTCAAATTGAGGTGTAATGACCACGCCCGAAAGGATTCTCGTTTGCTCAGACTTTTGTGAATTTTTTACATTTTCTCTTGTCTTCGATTCGACCGGATTGATTTTTTGAGCATAAAATCCGGGCGGCTCGAATAAAAAAATTAAAATAAATGCAAATCGTAAAAAAGTGTTCGGCATGACTCTTTCTGTTATCCTTCTGCTTTTTTTGTATTTTATGATCTTACATCAACCAAAGTCTGTTCGGCAATTTTTGCCTGAAGTAAATCAAACGCCGGATTTGTTTTCAGCGAAAGTTTCAGGAATCTTTCCGCTTGCGTTTTGTTGCCGAGTTTGTTCTCGATCATTCCCGCGTGGTAATAGAACAAAGCATTTTTTGTTCCGAGACGCATTGCTTCGCTGATGTATTTCTTGGCTTCTTTGTAATTTCCCGTTTTGTAAAGACACCAGGCCAAAGTATCGCTCGCATGCAGATCGGCATTTTCCCGGCGGTCTTCGCTCGCAATCTTCAGGGCTTCATCCAGATTCATATCGTTGTCCGCCCAAAAAAGTGCGATGCGGTGCATATCGCCGCCGGACTGCTTTTGTTTTCTGATGACCGCTTTGTAAACCTTTTCCGCTTCCGCAGTTCTTCCGAGTTTTTTATAAAGATCTCCTAAAAATAATGCTCTTTCGGGTTCAAAAGTGCGTTCATTTAACTTTTCATAAATGCTTACGGCAGTTTCAAGATCGTTCTGAGCCGCCCGCACTTTTCCTTTGCCTGCCAAAGCCCAATGATAATCGGGGAAAATTTTCAGAGCCCTGTCGAATACGCTTTCAGCCTCGGAAAATCGGCCGATGTTGAAATATTCTTTTCCGAGTTGGCTAAAATGCCATGCTAAGATTTCCTGATCGGCCGGATCGGCACTGCCGATCGCCAATTTGCGGGCTTCGATGGCTCCATCCGTCATACCGTAAAGCGATCGCAGATGGGCAACTCTGGCATAAGAATTCGCGTTCGGGCGAAAATCCACGAACTTTTGAGCGGCTTCGACGGCTTCTCCGTATCGGCCGAGTTCGGTTTTCGCATCGGTAATCGCCGCCAGAACGGCTTCGAAATCCGGAACATCTTTGTTTAGTTCTTCAGCCAATTCAAGAGCTTTCTGAAATTCGTGTTCGGATAAATATATCTGAATCTTCAAAACCTTCGCCGCGAAATTCCCGGGTTCTATTTCGAGTGCTTTTTTGATCGAAACCTCCGCCCGGCGGTTCAGTTCATAATTGCCCGTTTCGCGGACTTTTTTCAGAATCGCCATCGCCATCTGAACGTGGCTTTCCGCCGCTTCGGGATTTTTTGCGATCAGCTTTTCGGCCTTTTCGATCAAGCGGTCAGCCGGTGTTTTCAATAAAATCTTTTCAGCCGCATTTTCGGACGTGGGCAGATTTTCGGTCAAAGCCGTCCGGGTTTTACAACCGTTTGCGATCAAGATAAGCAAAACTCCGATTATCAAAATAATAAAAATCGAAAAATCTATTTTCTGCTTGGTCATTTTTTTTCACCTCAACTTTTTCTTGAAAAAAAATGAGCAGAGCAATGAAAAACCCTGCTCAATTAAGGAAGACTTCGGACTATTTCTTCATAATGAAAAGTCCGTGTTTGTCCACGACAGGATATTTGGTTGCACGAACACCCTGACTTTGCGTGCTTCCGTCAGGCAGCTGATTGGAGGTTCGCGGCGTATTACCGGGATTAGGTGGCCGCAAATACGGGAACCGCTCGAGCAACGGACCTTCGGGATTAAACCCGACACCGTCACCGAGTGCATTATTCGGAAACTGATTAAAATCAGGTGTAAAAGGCGTTCCGCCGACGACGGCCCGGAGAGCGATGTCAACGACATCATCGTGAACCCGCCGACCGTTCGGAAAACCTGCCACGTCCCCGCCGAGCAAACCGAGCCGGTCAATACTGGAGAACGGTGTCGGCGGAATAGCGACGTTCAGACGCAGGTATTCGTGCGGTTGACCGTCGGAAAGAAACGTCGTGTAATTCGGTCCCGTTATAGAATTTACGGGAATTCCCGTGGCAAAAATCGAAACGAGATCACTCCGCGGAGCGGGCGGTTTCGGAATTCCAAAGAAATCGTCCAAGACGCGAGCGAGTTCAGGGTCTAGCACAAACGGAGCGATCGCCGCATCATCCGTCGGTTTCGAACCGTTGAATTTGTCTTTCATCTTCAAAGGAACAACCAATTCATTGACCAGCGGGTTGCCGAGACGCGAAACCTGCTTCCAGTTTCCGAATTCTGCTCTTTGATTATTGTTACCAAGAATCCGAATCGAGCGGCGGCTGGCGGTTGCCCAGACGCCGATAACCGCATCCGGTTCAACCGGACTCGTCGGCACGCTCCTTTTGCGGGTCAATTCTTCAATCGGAACTTCGATGGCGATCGTGCTGACGTTGAAACCCTGCGTCGTATCAACTCCGCCGTCGGCATCAATATCTCTGAGGTTGATCGAGTCGAAAACTCCGCCGAGATCAATATAGAAATACTCGTCTCGTTGTCCGGCAAAGACTTTTCCGCCGTTCCCCAAATTATAAACCGCCTGACTACCGAGATTGTTTTCATAATTCGGAGTCGTTCGCGGTCCGATATTGTTCGGCGGTGTTTTTAAACCGTCGGCGATGGTCACCGTTCTCGACTGACGGCGATTGGTTCCGGCTCCAAGCACCGTGCGATCGACCGTATATGTTTGAAACTGATTGTAATCTTCATCATCGAGATCGAAAATCACCGCGTTATTGTTAAAATTGGACATTCCGAAAACGCCCATATCGTTGACCGTATTGGTCTTGAACCGAAACGAATAAGTTATGTCTTCGCGTCCGTCACCGGTGTTGTCAATGTTGATCTGATATAAAACATTGTCGTCAAAACGAAAATACTGCGGGCCGCCGGAAGGCTCTTGGAAGGGTATGTAATTGGCGATCAAAGTTATAAAACCGTCGCGTCCGGGTTCGATGCTTCGGAATGCATAGACATCCGTGTTGTCGGCAAATCTGTCCATACTGATGAGCGGGGCTTCCGCGTGACTTGCCGCCCGAACAGGAGGGACTACCGAACCCGCCGTTAAAAATGACAAAACCGCAAAACCTGCCGCTATTTTCTTTATTATTTTTCTTATTCTCATATTTGATACTCCTTGATCTATCTAGTTTTTTTCCACTAACAACAAATTCCATAAAAAAATTTGTTGCACCCTATTCCGCGTAATTCGGACAGAAAGACCACAACAAATTTTTTATTTTTTTATTTTTCTGATGAAGGAGTTCTGGGTGTGAGCTTTCTTCAGGCTTTTTTGACTGGCTAATTCTGAAAACTGCAACATCAAACCTACGTAATTAATGAACAACTTGTCATACATCCATCATCTGTTTCATTACAGCAAACTTCAATTATAAATTCCCCCGAAAGATTCGGCAGAATAGAAATTCGTCCTTTCGCATTACCAAAAGGGAACTTAACATCGCCTTTAAAGATAAAAGGTCTTGTCAGTGCTACAGTCTTTTTATAATGATATGAACTCCATTTAAGTTTAATTTGAGAACATTCGTCTTCTATCTTTTTAATATTCACAACCTCGACAAAGAAAACATAATCTTCATCGGGTACTGGACTCGTATCAGTAAACCCTTGCGTGTTTATCAAGACAGAATTTTCATCTACATTCAATACACAAACCTCATTGAGTCCAAATGTTGGAATGATTCCTGTGAAAATCGGCCGTTCAGATTTACAAGTTGCGGTTACTCTCACCGTAAAACTGCCTGGTAGATTTTTCACGTTTCCATTATCATCAACAAAATTGAAATTTCCTGAAAAACGACAATCCGCAGCTTCAGTAATGTTTAAGAATTTTAGTTTTGACATTATTTAACCTCCTTAATTTTCTTGCTTATGATCTGTTTCTTAACTAAAATTACAAAACTTAATGAAAAGTTTTGTTGCACCCTATTCCGCGAAATTTATTTGCAAAAACCACAACAAAATTTTTATTTTTTGGATTTTTCTTCCTTTGAAGCGTTAATGAAATGAGTGAAAATCGCCCCCGAAATGATGAAACTCAGGAAATCACTGAATTGTTGGCCGCTCTCAGCAAAGGCAACCGGGATGCGACGGAAAAGTTGATTCCGCTTGTTTACAGTGAATTGCGGAAACTGGCGGGAAGTTATCTCAAAAATGAACGCGAGGGACACACCCTGCAACCGACCGCCCTCGTTCACGAAGCCTTTCTAAAACTGATTGATCAAAATGTCGAATGGGAAAGCCGTTCGCATTTTTTTGCGATGGCGGCAAAATTGATGCGGCGCATTTTGGTTGATTACGCCCGCTCTCACAAAGCGGAAAAACGGGGCGGCGATGAGCCGAAAATTTCTTTAGACGAGGCTTTTGTCTTTGTCCGCGAACGTCCGGCGGAAATGATCGCTCTGGACGAAGCCCTCGAAAATTTGGCAAAAGTTGATGCCCGCAAGAGTCAGGTTGTAGAACTGAAGTTTTTTGGCGGATTAAATAACGAAGAGATTGCAACCGTTTTGGGAGTTCATTCGAATACGGTTTTACGCGACTGGAGTCTGGCACGAGCCTGGCTCAAAACGCAGTTGTAGAAAAAATTTTATGTCCCCCGATAAATGGCAGGAAATAAGTCGTATTTTCAACGCCGTTTTGGAAAAAGATGCCCTTCACCGCAAAGATTTTTTGTCCGAAGCGTGCGGCGGAGACGAACATTTACAGTGTCAGATCGAACTTCTCGTCGAAGCCCACGAAAGCAAAGACAGTTTTATGGATTCGCCCGAAGCCGGCCTTCTCAAAGAAACTTCGCCGGCCCTCGATCTTAAAAAAGGCGATAAAATTGCCGCCTTTGAAATTGAAAAATTGATAGGCAAAGGCGGGATGGGCGAAGTATATCTCGCCCGCGACACACGCCTGCAAAGGCTTGTCGCTTTGAAGATCCTTCCGCCTGCTTCATATCCGAACGCCCATAAAAGGCTTCTGCGGGAAGCCAGAGCGGCCGCCGCCCTCGAGCATCCGCATATCTGCACGATCCACGAAATCGTCGAAACTGACGAACATAGTTTTATCGTCATGCAATATGTCGAAGGCAGAACCCTCTCGGACGTTTTAAAAGATGACCCGATCGGTCTTCGCCGCAGTTTGAAAATAGCTTCGCAAATAGCCGAAGCCATCGCCTACGCACACAAAAACGGCGTCGTTCACCGCGACATCAAACCCGCTAACATAATTGTTTTAAGCAACGATGAAATCGAGGTTCTGGATTTCGGACTCGCCAAAAAGTTTGCGGTCGAAAGCGAAGAGGACGAAACCAGCAGTTTGCGAAGCATCCTGAGTCAAACGGGTGTAATTTTAGGCACGGCAAGCTATATGTCGCCCGAACAGGCTCGCGGAATGGAGGTTGATTCCCGCTCAGACCTTTGGAGTTTCGGTGTCGTTTTGTATGAAACGACACTCGGCCAAAAACCTTTCGCAGGCGATTCGCTGGCCGATAAATTCGTCTCGATTCTGCACGATACTCCCTATTTTCCCGAAGATTTTAACTTTAAATTAAAACAGATCATCCTTCGTCTGCTCGAAAAAGACCGCGACGAGCGTTATCAAACGGCTGAAGAATTACTCACGGATCTAAAGGTTGTCAAACGGGAGATCGAATTTGAAAAACAACTTCTGACGCATATTTCCGCCGATTCCGATTCCTCGATCTTAGATGCGGCATTTTTGCAGACAACGAGTGAGGAGAGTTCCGAAAAAAGACTGCGGATCATCAAAGATAAGCCGAAAAGTTTCTGGCAAAAGATCGGTTGGATCCAAGCCTTACAAATCGTTTTACTTCTTATTATTCTTTCTTTCGGCAGTTGGTATCTATGGAATCAATCGAACATCAATTGGGCCAAAGAAAATATCGAAAAGGTGGCCGAATTAGCCGATAACGAGCGGACCTTCGAGGCTTACGACCTCGCCATGCAAATCAAATATTATCTGCCCGAAGATGAAGATTTGAAAAAGATGATGCCGGTCATTTCCGATAAGATTTCAGTAACGACCGAACCGGCCGGTGCAAAAGTTTTCTTAAAGAAATTTTTGCCCGATGAAAAAGGAAATTTTCCCGAAAAAGAATTTATCGGCACAACGCCGGCCAGAGATTTGGAGATCGCCCGCGGGCATTATGTTTTGCGAATTGAAAAAGAAGGCTTCGCTCCTTTCGAGCGAACGATTTCCGGCACGATTCCGCGAATCGGCGGTTCATTTATTGATTCGCCGCCGATTGAAATCGAAGCGAGATTGATCGAAGCCGGACGAAACCCCGAAAATATGGTCTTTGTTCCGGGCGGACGATATGCCCTCGTCAATTGGTCGCGGCCGATCCAGGGCGAGGTTGAACTGGATGATTTCTTTATAGACAAATATGAAGTTACGAACAAAGATTTCAAGGAATTTATCACCAAAGGCGGTTATCTCACAAAGCGATTTTGGCGACATAAATTTATCAAGGGCGGAACGGAAATTTCGCTGGAAGAGGCGGTCAAAGAATTCAAAGACCGAACGGGTTTACCGGCTCCCCGCGGCTGGTCGAATCAGGATTATCCCGAAGGCGAAGATGATCTGCCCGTGACGGGCATAACCTGGTATGAAGCGGCGGCGTATGCGGAATTTCGCGGAAAACGTCTGCCGACCGTTTTTCAATGGGAGAAAGCGGCCCGCAATGCCGTCGCCGATCCGCGTTATAACGCGATGCCCTGGGGCTTGATAAAACAAGGTGAGCGAACGGATTTTCGGGCAAATTTCAGTTCCAGCGGGACGGTTCCGGTCACGAGTTTCGAATTCGGGATGAGTCCTTTCGGGATTTATAATATGGCCGGAAATGTTTCGGAATGGCTCGTCAACCGGAATTATGAAAACTACGTCACGAGCGGCGGTGCCTGGAACGATCTGCCCTACACTTTCGGCGGTTACGGCGAATATCCGGGTTTTTATGCTTCCGACAAACTGGGCTTCAGATGCGTTCTGAACAAAAAAGGAAGAGAAGACAGACAAGGTTCGCAAGACCTGCTCCCCGATGAAATTCCGAATTATAAAGTTTCCGGTGAAGCCGATTTCAAGGTTTGGCTAACACATTATCGTTACGACAAACGCCCGCTCGCCGCCAAAATTGTCGAAAGACAAGAGACGGAAAGCTGGACGCGGGAAAAGATCACGTTTGCGGGTGAAAACGACGAAAAAATTACGGCCTATTTGTTTATTCCGAAAAATTATTCGAAGCCCTTGCAGGTGATTCATTACGTTCCGCCGGGCGATGTCGTCCGCGGTTTGCAATCATTGCCGGGTTCGGTGGAAATGTTCTTAACCCCGCTCATAAAATCGGGGCGGGCGGTTTTTACGGTCGTTTTAAGAGGTTATGATGAACGCCCGTTTGAAAAAGATTATGTTCCGCCAAATCGTTCGACGGTGGCTTTCCGCAAACAGATGGTCAATTGGATGACGGATCTGCGACGCGGCTTGGATTACCTGGAAACACGCCGGGAGTTTGATTTTGAAAATCTGGCATTCGTCGGGATCAGTAACGGTGCGAATCTCGGAAATTTGATCTTAGCGGTCGAAGACCGTTACGACAATGCGATTTTGGTCGGTGCCGGAGTTGATAAAGACTGGCAAATGTGGATTGCGGAGGCGAATTTTATAAATTTCGCCCCGCATTCAAAAATGCCGAAGTTGCTCATCAATGGACGTTATGACGAAACGCATCCGCTCAAGACTTACAGCGAACCGCTTTTTAAAATTTTCAGCGAACCGAAAAAAATGGTCGTTTACGACGGCGGACATATTCCGACCATGGAGTTTTTTGCAAAAACCGCCAACGGTTGGCTCGACGAACAAATCGCTCCGCCCAAAAGATTCTAATATCCTCGGGGATGTTCTTTGTGCCATTTCCAGGCGGATTCGATTATTTTTTCGAGTTCGCTAAATTCCGGTTTCCAGCCTAAAACTTCTCTCGCTTTTGATGAATCGCCGACGAGTCTGGAAGGATCACCCGCCCGTCGCGGAGCGATCTCGATTTTGATCTCTCTGCCCGTAACTTTCCGGGCTGTTTCAATAACTTCTTTGACCGAAAAACCGTTGCCGTTGCCCAAGTTTATAAATTCGGATTTTCCAACATTTTGCAGGTATTCGAGAGCCAACAGATGGGCTTGCGACAGGTCGGAAATATGTATGTAGTCGCGAACGGCCGTCCCGTCCGGCGTTTCGTAATCGTCGCCGAAAATGGAGATTTTTTCGCGTCTTCCGAGAGCGGTTTCGATAACGAGCGGAATCAGATGCGTTTCGGGTTCGTGGTCTTCGCCGTGTTTTGTTGTTGCACCGCAGGCGTTGAAATAGCGGAGCGAGACGAATTTTAAGCCGTAAGCCGCGTCGTAGCTTTCGAGAATTTTTTCGACCATCAGTTTTGACCAGCCGTATGGATTGGTCGGATTTTGGCTATGTTTTTCGTCAATCGGGATATATTCCGGCTCGCCGTAGGTCGCACAGGTCGAGGAAAAGATAAATTTTTTGACATCGTTTTCAAGCAGAACTTCCAAGAGATCTATGGTTTGAACGACATTGTTCCGCCAATACTTCTGCGGATCTTCGACCGATTCGCCGACATAGGCAAAAGCGGAAAAATGCATACAGGCGGAAATTTCATACTCGCTCAAAATTTTCCGCAGAAGATTTTTATCGCCGATGTCGCCTTTGTAAAATGGGATCGAATCATCCACCGCTTGCCGGTGACCGTAAACGAGATTATCAATCACAACCGGCCTTTCGCCTTTTTCGCGTAAATCTTCAACAGCGACACTGCCGATATAACCCGCTCCGCCCGTTACTAAAATTGCCATAAGTTTTCAGGTTCCGAGAGCCGAATTCGGTTCGTTCAAAATGTTTTTATCAGCAGGGAAATCCTTGACATTCGCGGCGGCGGATTTTTTCTCGATTATCTGTTTTTCGGTGATCGTCGCTTCCGGGAGAAAATGATTTAACAGACGGCGGATTTCGTCCTCGTTGCGAGACTCCACAGCTCCTTTAAAATTTCGGATAATCCCGGAAACTTCCTCGGTCGAATAGGTGGCGATCTTGCCGATAAAAATCTTCGGATGCTTGGTTTTGAGCAGATTTTCGCCCGTGATCTCCAGTTCTTCAAAAAGTTTTTCGCCGTCGCGGATGCCCGTAAATTTGATGTCTATATCCTCATAGGGCTTTAAGCCGGAGAGCCGGATCATATCTTCGGCGAGGTCTAAAATTTTGACGGGTTCGCCCATATCGAGAATGAAAATCTCGCCGCCCGTTCCCAACGCTCCGGCCTGCAGAACGAGTTGCGAGGCTTCGGGAATCGTCATAAAATACCGCGTCATTTCCTTGTCGGTAACGGTGATCGCTTCACCGCGGCGGATCTGCTCGCGGAAGATCGGAACGACGGAACCGGCCGAACCGAGCACATTTCCGAAGCGGACAGCGATGTAATTCGTCTTGTAGATCTGGTTTTGGGCCTGTGTGACGACTTCGGCGATCCGCTTTGAAGCTCCCATAACGGAAGTCGGATTAACGGCTTTATCGGTTGAAATAAGCACGAAATCCTTCGTGTCGTGTTCGCCCGCGAGCCTTCCGACGAGTTCGGTCGCAAACACATTGTTTTTGATGGCTTCGGTCGTATTTGCTTCCATCAGGGGAACGTGTTTGTGGGCGGCGGCGTGAAAGATTACTTCGGGTTTGAATTTTTCAAAAATTTCCCGCAGACGCGGTTCATCGCCGACATCGGCAATTAAGGGAACAAAATTTACCCCGGAAAAATCGCGGACAAGTTCGCGTTCGATCTGAAAAAGAAGAAATTCGGCACG
>JBGTRS010000087.1:0-292 GCA_041940665.1 Pyrinomonadaceae bacterium
CCTGACTTCCGGACAGCGTTTTGAAGTAAGAAATGTACAGAATTATTTTTCATCTCCGGTCGTGTCTAATCAAACATACAGTTCCGGTATGTCTATAAATTTACCTTTAACGAATTTATCAGTTGCTACACCAATCGGTTCAAGCTATACTCCCGCCAGCACATGTCCCGAATTTTGTGTTTTTGAGGTTATTCCTCTAAACAACTGATCAGATAATTGTCATTCTAATCAATGACAATTATGGGGCATATTTATGGCTATTGTCCTGTAAGTTTTCTTAGCCAAAGGTTTA
>JBGTRS010000087.1:302-12253 GCA_041940665.1 Pyrinomonadaceae bacterium
TGAAGATTAAAGGCCTGGTAATTAAACAAAGACAAACACTATTAAAATTTTTTGTTGACAGACAAGTTTGTTATAAGTTCTAATATATATACGGGTTTTTACCTACAGCCTACACCAATTAAAACCTCATTTGTTAAGTCACCTCAAAATTATAAGTTTTTAACATTCAAAGGCTGACGGCTTTTGTTTTAGCACTATTATGAAAAGGTCGCACTATCGTTTATCTATTGAGGGATTTTTGTTGTTTTTCATCGCAATTATCTGCACCCAAAGTTTGTTTCCACAAAACAATACGTTTATTCGGGAAACCAAACCTATTGCTGGATCAAATAATATAAACAGCCCTATTAGTTCTCGGTCTCTAACGAAATATAATCGGTCGTTATATGAAACCGAAAATTTATTTCGGGGTAATCAGCCTTTTTCCGATCATCGCGTTCCAACCGGTCAAAACAGTTCCTTTTTATTTCCTATTGAATCGAACAATGGATTTAATAAATATCTGGATGATTTTTATTTTCAAAACCTCTTTTGGGTTTATCCGGAAAATTTGAGGAGTTCGATCTTCTCTAATCAAAACCTGACCGCCCCGTCAGTCAGGTTTGAAGGTTTACAACATTATACCCGGGTTTCCGATCAGATTTCCCTACAGGTTACAGCTACCGACGATGCAGGTGTCAATCGGATCGAACTTTATATAAATCAGGTATTGTTCGGCACAAGAAATATCAGCCCGACTTCAACAAATGTTACGGTTTCATTTGATTGGAACACAATTTTATCTGCAAATGGTAAATATATGCTGCAGGCGAGGGTGTTTGACACCAGCGGCAATATATCAACTGCTAATTTGGTCGTCCTTATCCGTAACTTCTCAACAACCCCCGATACCACTCCGCCGACTGTAAACATCACTTCTCCGGCTAATAATACGACCATTAACGGTATTACTACACTCTCGGCCAATGCCATTGATAATGTCGGTGTAACCGGAGTTCAGTATAAAAGGGACGGGGCCAATCTGGGACCTGAAATCTCGAATCCTCCGTTTAGTTATGCCTGGGATACAAGAACGGTAACAAACGGCTTTTATATGATAACGGCCGTTGCCCGTGACGCCGCCGGAAACACGACCACCTCACCGGGAATAGTGGTAAATGTAAATAATCCGACAGGTACGCCGACGCCGACTCCAACACCGACAGTGACGCCGACACCGACGCCGACTGTGACTCCAACACCAACACCGACGCCGACTGTGACTCCAACTCCGACTGTAACCCCGACACCGACACCAACAATAACGCCGACGCCGACGCCAACGCCGACGCCGACTCCTTCCGGAAACAATATTGTTTTGAATTCCACCATCCAATATCAAACGATGAAAGGATGGGAAGCAACGGCTGAAGCCGGCCAGTGGGATTCGCCGGCCTGGAACAATTATAAAAATGAATTACTCGATAAAGCCGTCTATGAACTCGGTTTGAATCGGATTCGAGTAGAGATCGCCAGCGGAGCGGAAAATCCGGTTGATTATTTTGCTCAATGGAGAGCCGGTCAGATCACTTATTCACAATATGCCGATAAACGCTATGAGATCATTAATGACAATTCCTCACCCAATTCGATAAATCCGAACGGATTCAAATGGACAGCTCTGGATGAACAGATCAATTTAGTCGTTCAACCATTACGGCAACGTCTGCAATCTCAAGGCGAAACCTTATGGGTTAATGTAAATTACGTTGACTTCGACCCTTCGGCTTTTGAACATTACAATAATCCGAACGAGTATGCCGAATTTGTTTTGGCAACCTATCAACATATGCAGAGTCAGTTCGGTTTCGTGCCGGATAGTTGGGAAGTCGTTTTGGAACCCGACAACAATACGGGCTGGGACGCAAACAAATTCGCCCAAGCCTTAAAAGCCGCCGGCGACAGGCTGATTGCAAATAGCTTTACGCCGAATTTTGTCGCTCCTTCGACAACCAATGCGGCAAATGCACCGATTTACATTGACCAGATCGCCAAAACTTCGGGAGCAATGCAATATGTCGGCGAGTTTTCTTACCACCGCTATTGTTGTGCTTCGGAAGAAGTTTTAGGCAGAATCTCCGATCGGGCAATTTTATACAATAAACAAAGTTCGATGCTTGAGTGGATCGGAGCCGATTACAACACATTACATATGGATTTGAAATTCGGCAGAATTTCCTCCTGGCAACAATATACCCTGGCTTATCCCAACCAGCCGGACAACGGAGCTCAATACTACCAAATCAATGATTCCAATCCGAATAATCCGGTTATCACAATGGGAAACCGTACGAAGTTTTTAAGACAATACTTTAAATTCATTCGCAGCGGGGCAAAACGTATCGAAGCGGTCAGCGGAAATCCGAATTTTGATCCCGTCGCTTTCACCCACAACAACAAATACGTGGTAGTCGTAAAGGCTTCGGCAGGCGGTTCATTCAATATAGTCGGATTATCTGCAGGAACGTATGGAATCAAATACACGACCAACAGTCAGTATAATTTTGATTATCCCGATGCAACGATATCCGCAGGTCAACTCTTGACGACGAATATTCCCGCTTCGGGTGTGATCACAATTTACGCAAAATAACAAAAACACCGGATTCCGTCATCACGAATCCGGTGTTTTCAAAACGATTCGGTGGGCTGATTTTGAGAGTTCTCAAATGAGTAAATAAGATACTGCCTGGTTTTACAACAACGACAAATATCCTAAAAAAATAGTCTTTTTCTCCGATGCGGATAAAACGCATCGGAATTATTATTTTAACTCAAACTTAATTTCGACAGCTTTATCAAAAGCAATGTCCGCCGTTCTAAAGCCGGCTTCCCCTTTTTTGGGGCTTTTTGTGATTTTTACTCATTAAATCATAAATCGAATGAACTGTATCGTATGCAAGACCCGAATTTTTGCTAGGTTGTATGATTAGCAAAAATTTTTTTTTATAACATTAAAATTTTGCTCCATAGATCCAACATTCACAATAAAAATGAAAATCAACCGAATATAACTCTGACGATCCTGATTACGGTCGTCAGCGGTAAAAAGGCTCTGTCGAATTGCTTGAAGGCTTTGTATTTTCAGGTTGATTTCGATGACACCGAAATAATCGTTCCGTTTGATAAATGGTCGGAATCGGTCGGCGAACTGAAACGGGAATTTCCCGAAGTAAATTTTCATTATATCGAGGATTTGGGTTTAGCGGCCTCGGACAAGATAACCTCGCATCAACACCGGCTTTACGACCGCCGCCGCTCCGTCGGATTAAATTTATCCAGCGGAAAAATCATTGCCATGACGGAAGATCACGCCATTCCGGCCAAGGACTGGTGTCAGCAAATCCTGAAACTGCATGAACAGCCGTTCGGCGTCATCGGCGGGGCGGTCGAAAATAGAATTGACAACCCGCTCAATTGGGCTTGGTATTATTGCGATTTCGGGCGTTACGGAAAGCCTCTGGCGGACATCGAACCCGAATATGTGTCGGATATAAATGTCGCCTACAAACGGGATGCTATTATGTCCGTCCGTAATCTCTGGCAGGAAACATACAGCGAAACCACCGTTCACTGGGCAATGCGTTCGCAGGGTGAGAAGTTCCTGTTGGATGAGCGAATGGTCGTTTATCAAAAACGGCCGAAAATCAAACTGAGCAAGGCTTTTCGCGAAAGAATAGATTGGGGACGTATCTTTGCCGAAACCCGGGCAAAAAAAATGGCGTTTTCAAAACGTCTTATTTATTCGGCCGGAGCAACATTGCTTCCGCCTTTATTGCTTTTTCGTTTGTTCAAGCATATGAAGCGACAAAAAAGAACATTCCAACAGATTGCGAAAACATTGCCGGTTGCCCTCATATTACTGACGGGTTGGTCATTGGGAGAAATGTTCGGTTATCTGCGACGAGAACCGAAAGTCAGACATATTGGTTCTGCAACCCCAAATTTTAAAGTCCAATGATTTCAAAATATATAGCAAAGTATATTGGCTTTTGATGCTATGGCAACATTTGCAACTGAAAAACCCTATCAACAAAATTCTATGATTTTTAACGATTTAAAAAAACTGGTTTTAGAAAAGGATGAAACATTCTGGCAGGTCTTAAAATCAAAGTCTTCAGAGGCAACGACATTTAAGGAACTTATTTTTCTGTCAAGTCTGCGGAAAAAAGCCGTCAATTTGGGGATCAGAAACGAGCAATACGAAAATCTGCCGCCGCTTAAGATTGCCTTGATCGGCGGAAGCACTTTATATCCTTTATCGGAACTTATCGAACATCTTTTATCAACCTCTTTCGGTCAGGTCGAATTATTTATCGGCGACTATAACAATTACAGATCGGAAATCTTAGACGGTTCCAGCAGTTTATACGAATTTGAACCGAACATCGTGATTATTCTGCCGGATGAAAAAACCTGCCGCTACACAGGCCGTTTGACCGATTCCGAAACTTTGATAAATGAGGAAATCGACCGCATAAATTCCGAACTGCTAAACCAATGCTCGGTTTTAAATGAAAGAACCGGAGCTGATATTATTCTCTGCAATTTTATTCTGCCGGCCTATATTGATCTCGGCCCTTACCGAACCAAAAGCCCGGCCTCGGACTGGAACTTTAAGAAAGCCGTAAATTTAAAATTAGGCGGGACGGCACCGAATTTCGTCCATATCTGCGATTTGGAGTTTTTAGCCTACAGACTCGGAGGTCTCGACGCCAAAGATGAAAGATCGTGGTTTGAGAGCAAGCAACTATGTTCAACGGCTCTGCAAATAGAAGCGGCGAAAGAAATCGTGCATCTGATCGGAGCTTTGAAACAATCTCCGAAAAAAGTTTTGGTTCTGGATTTAGACAATACTTTGTGGGGCGGCGTCATCGGCGATGACGGAATGGAAGGCATCGAGATCGGCGACACCTCACCGCGGGGCGAAGCCTTTAAATCCCTTCAGACCTATATTTTATCTTTGACCGAAAGAGGCCTGCTTCTCGGGGTTTGCAGTAAAAATGACTTTGAAAACGCGATCGAACCCTTCAGAGAACACCCGGAAATGGTTCTGAAAGAAGAGCATTTTGTTTCATTTAAGGCAAACTGGGAACCGAAAGCCCAGAACCTGATCGAGATGGCCAACGAACTGAATCTGGGTCTCGACAGTTTTGTGTTTGTTGACGACAATCCGGCTGAAATTGAAATCGTCAGACAATTTGCCCCCGAAGTTTCAACTATTCTGCTCGATCCCGACCCATCGGTTTATGTCAAACAGTTACAGGAATCCAGACTTTTCGAGAGATTTTTTATTACCGATGAAGACGGTCAAAAAACCGACCAATATCGCAAAGAAATTCATCGCCGGTCTCTGATGGAAAATTCCGTCGATATGGATTCATATCTGGAATCTTTGGATATGGTCGGGACTTTTAAGGAATTTAATTCGCTCGATCTGCCGCGAATCACTCAACTGATAAATAAAAGCAATCAGTTTAATCTGACTACGAAACGCCGGACGGAAGCCGAAATCCAGCGGTTAATGGCGGATCCCCGATACTTTGGTTTTACGATGCGTCTGGCCGACAGGTTTGGCGATCACGGTCTGATCTCGATTGTCATCTGTTCTTTCGGCGACGATGGAACATTGGAAATAGACACGTGGCTGATGAGTTGCCGCGTTCTCAAGCGGCAGGTTGAAGAAGAGGTTCTCAATGAAATCGTCCGGCTCGCCAATGAAACCGCCTGCAAGCAAATAAAAGGTGTATATTTGCCGACGGCGAAGAACGGGATGGTCAAGGATCTTTATCCTTCTCTCGGATTCCGAACGATAAACGATGATGAAACACATTCGGAGTTTGAGTTAACGGTTGATGAATTTGATCCGCTGTCAACTTTCATTTCGCTAGAATCCGTCAGCCAAATTAACAATTATGAAAACACAAGCAGAAGTACTCGAACAGTTGCAAACCATATTTGACGAAATCTTTCTCGATGAAGTAGAAGTTACACCCGAACTTTCTGCCCACGATGTCGAAGAATGGGATTCGCTACTGCATATTTCACTCGTAATTACGATCGAAGAAACCTTCGGAATCAAGTTTCGGGTCGGCGAAGTCGAAGCGACAAAAAATGTCGGCGAGTTTGCCGATCTGATCGTCAACCGGATGAATGCTAATTATGTTTAATCAATCAACTCCAGAACCCGAAAGAGCCGATGCGGACGATCCCCGGAAAGACTTTTTACGGCCGGCTTTTCTGTCGAACACTACGGCCTATCTGTTCGTGATATTGATAATTTTCATCCTTCTCCTGCCGAAAATATTCACGAATTACGACCTCGTTTCGCGGGAAGATTCCTATGAGATTATGCCCAGGAACTTCGGGGAATATGCATTTTTAAAAGATGAAGTTTTCAACAAAAAGGAAGACATCGACATTCTTTTTATCGGCACCTCGATCACCTGGAACGCGGTTGATACTCCGCAGGTTCAAGCGGCTTTAAGTCAGAAACTCGGCCGAAAAGCCCGCGTCCTCACGCTCGGTTATTATTTTTCGGGACTGGATGTTTCCTATACTCTGCTTCGCGACATTCTCGAGCGAAGACGGGTGCGGATGATTGTTTTTTCCATTCCGAGAGATGAAGAAATTTCTGAAGAAGGTCCGAGTCTGCCCGGATGCAAGTTTTTGAGATACAAGGACAGTGCAGAAATTTTGGAAAAACTGCCGCTTGAGTCCAAAATCTCTTTGTATGCCTGCAACACCTTAAGAACCCCTCATGATCTTCTGAATATGGTCAGGGAAGATAAAACGCCGCCTTCATCGATCGCGAAAAATCTCGGAGCCAACAAAGAGTATCTGGGAATGGATCGCGACCCGAAAACATTTGTCAGATTCACACCGCCGCCACCGGTTTTCTCCGGCGAGGAGTTGATCTACACGGATTCAAACAAAACCTCGTTCCGGTTTCTGAATGAAAAACCGAGCGAACACCAAAATTATTATCTGCGGGAAATTTTCAATTTAGCCGGGAAAAAGGATGTTCCGCTGATTATGCTCAACATTCCGCAGTATGCCGAACGACGGAAAGAAACAGTTCTCGAAACTCAGAATTGGTCGGAGAATTACAAACCGGAAACTCCGATGATCGGCATTCCGCCCGGGAAACTGTTCGAGGGGTTGAGTGAGGATGGAATAGAAAAACTCTACTGCGATGACGATCACTTTAACGTCAACGGAACGGAGTATTTTACAAAGGCGATTCTGCCGGGGATTTTGAAAGTTTATGAAAAAGCCGAAACCGAAAATTTTTAATTTTTTACTGTATTTCTTTGTGGTTGTGATCTGTCTAGCGGCCTGTCTGCTGATCACCTATCTTCCTTTCAGGGCTCTCGATACGGGCATCGTTTACCAGGGATTCTAAAATGCCGAATTTACCGATCTTTATAGTTTCACTCTTGGGGTATGTGTTGATCGCCCGGTTTTCGCTCTCGTTCTCAGACCGGAAACTGCGGATGCTGCTTTTCTGCTGTGCCAACATCGCCGGATTTATCTGGTTGAGTCTATTGACCAGATACTACGACTGGGAAGCAGCGACGATCTTGAGTCTCGGATATACGGTCGTCGTTCGCCATATCGCCATTATCGGATTTTATGTATTCCTGATGGCGATCGGATATTATCTTGTGCGGGCGTTTGCCAAACGCGACGACCGGCTCGCCTGGGTGCCGTTCTTTTATCCGCTGGCGATTCTGATAGTTTTCAAATACTTCTATTTTTTATGGGGTTCGATAGTCGTCCGCCTGAATTGGGAAGCTTGGGTGATCGGTGCCACCATCATCGGTCTTTCCTATATGACTTTCAGGCTTAGTTATCTTGTTTTGGAAGTTCGAAACGGGACGGCTGAAATGCCGTCATTGAGCGAATATCTCGGTTTTGCCTTTTTTGTGCCGATTATGCTGGTCGGTCCGATCAATCCGTTCAGCAACCATCAGAGTTCCGTCAATGAAACGGGCGGAAAATCTTTCGGGATCGGAACCTGTCTGCTGAGAATTACGGTCGGGGCGACCAAATTTCTGTTTCTGGCGAATCTTGCCAATCAGCTTTCATACAGAGGTATCTTTCTGGACGGCAAACCGCACGGTTTGATCGATCTCGCCGTGGCCGGAGTTTTTTACTATCTCTTTTTATACTGTAACTTTTCCGGCATATGCGATATGGCCATCGGGATCGCCGGACTGATCGGCATCCGGGTCAAAGAAAATTTTAACAATCCTTTTAAGGCACGCAACGTTAAAGAGTTTTGGAACCGCTGGCACATAACGCTTTCGGAGTATATGAGAGACGTAGTTTTCTCTCCTTTATCGAAAGCTCTAATAAAGAAATTCGGCGTAAAATATGTCAATTCGAGTATCGCCGTCTCGATCTTCGTCGTCTTTCTGTTGATCGGCATCTGGCACGGCGTCGGTTGGCACTATGCGGTTTTCGGACTCATCCACGGGGTTGGAGTCTCGGCCAACCATTACTACACAATTTGGATGAAACGAAAATTGGGTAAAGAGGGTTACAAGAAATATAACGAGAACCCGGTGGTCAATGCCGTCGCCGTCGTGCTGACTTTCGGCTTTGTCGCGGCCAGTCTCGGAGTTTTTGCAAACGATTATGAGATGATGATGACGATAAAAGACGCCCTCTATGCCGGATTATAGTTTCCGCCGGAGGTTCTTTAACAAAAAACTATTTCAAATCAAAAGACAAAACCGAATAAAGGCCGGATTTGTCTTTTTTAATATCTACGATGCTTCAAAAAAGTTTTTCATTTTTGCTTACCGTTTCCGGAATTGGTTTGATTCTCTGGGCAAGTCTACAGGATTTTGCCTGGAACAGTGAAAAAACATTTCCAAGCGGAATGTTCTCTCTTCCCTTATCGGCCGGTTTGGCCTTGATTTTGGTCGGGCTCTTCATCAAAAGCAAATGGAAGCATTTTGCCTTCTGGACGGCTCTCGGATTGGTCGGACAAGCGGTCTCGCTCCAGATGATCTTTGCCGGACATTTTACCCGCTTTCAGCAGTTTCGTCCGCTCGCCGAACTGGTCAACGATTATTTGTTTCTGCTGATACTTTTCGGCTTTCAAGCCGTTCTGGTCGGCTTCGGCCTCAGCCGGCATTTCTCTTCTATAAAAACCCGGATTTTCGAGACATTTACAATCTGGCAGATTTTAGCCATTTCCGCTTTTCTGATCCTGGCCAGTTCCGCTCTGGCCAAAGACATTTCACTGTATCTGAACAGTATGTTCTTATCTGCCGTGATTCAAGCGGTCAATCTGGCCAATATCATTTTGATAGGCCTCGCCATTCCCGACCGGGCAATTGACCGTTTAAGACAAAAACTCAAAAACATCTTCGGTTCGTCAGATAAATCAAACGGCGAAAAGAAAATTCGGTTGGATAAATTTGCATTGTTGGCCGCCCTTTGGGTTTTTATCCTCGCCGCGATTTTAAGTTATTTTGTTTACAGAGCCCATCCGCATATTTCCGATGAGGCTCAATATGTATATCAGGCCAATTATATGGCGGCCGGACAATTGACCGTAACACCTCCGAAAGTTCCCGAAGCCTTTGAAGTTTATATGACCTCATACAGAGAACCCCGCTGGTTTGGAATTTTTCCGCCGGGTTTTCCGGCAGTTCTGGCCATCGGCGTAAAATTGGGTATTCCGTGGCTTGTCAATCCGTTCTTAGGCGGACTTTGTATCTTGCTGGCATATATTTTCTTTCAGGAAATATATTCGCTCCGGTTTGCCCGCATCGGAGTTTTTCTTTTATGCTGTTCGCCCTGGTTCGTCTTTATGTCCATGAGTTTTATGAGTCATATCCTGACGCTGGCTCTGGCTCTGATTGCCTCGATCTTCCTGCTTCGGGCTTTTAAAACACAAAAAATACTCTATACACTCGGATCGGGACTGGCCGTCGGACTCCTGAGTCTGGTCAGAACGCTCGATGCCTTAACGATTGCGGTTTTATTGTTCATCTGGGCTTTGATAAAGTTTCCGACCTGGAAAACAAAGATTTCCAATGCCGCCGCTTTAACGCTTGGAACGCTGGCGACCGCTTCGATCGTTCTTTTATATAACCAGAAAATAACCGGCGATCCGAAACTGATGCCGCTGGTTTTTTATTATGATAATTACATGTGGAAAAATGCTTCCGCGATCGGTTTCGGCCCCGACCGCGGATTTTTGATGGGCGAAGATGCGTTTCACGGCCATACGCCGCTTGAATCGGTTATCAATACGGCGATGAACACCTTTTCGGTCAACATCGAATTGTTCGGCTGGGCAATCGGGTCTTTATTTTTAGCCGCCTGCTTTGTTATAGCCGGAAAACCGCGAAAAAAAGACCTGTGGGCAATTGCCGCCATCGCCGGTTTCCTCTTCAGTTTCAGTTTATTCTGGTTTAACGGCGGGCCGGATTTGGGAGCCCGTTACTGGTTTCTGATAATTATTCCGTTGATCGCTCTGACGGTCAGAGGAATCGAGTGGCTGAGCCAAAAATTGAATGAACCTGAAGCATTGAACTCAAAATTTTCTCCCCGACTGATGCTTGTCGTTGTCACGCTTTGTTTGATGAGTCTGGTCAATTATTTCCCGTGGCGTTCGTTTGATAAATATCACAATTATCTGGAAATGAGACCTGATTTACCGGAGATGGCCCGAAAACATAATTTTGGCAAAAGCCTTGTTTTGATCCGGGGGAAATTCGAGCAGGCCGACTATCGTTCGGGCTGGGTTTATAACCCGATAAACTTTGAGGGCGATGTTCCGCTTTACGCCTGGGATAAAAATCCGGAAATTCGGCGGAAACTTCTGGAGGCGTATCCCGACCGCAAAATCTGGATCGTTGAAGGGCCGACCCTGACGAAAGGAGCTTACAGAATTATTCGCGGCCCCGTCAGTGCCGATGAACTGCTTGAAGAATTAGACCGGCAACCGCAATGAAGGTCTTAACGAGGGAAAATAAAATCAACGCAACTGATCCCCAAACCCATTAAACTTATCACCGCTTGGTAAAAAAATGTTTTTTATAAAAGATTTACCCCTAAAGATCAAAAATGGCTGGAAGAATCTCAAGAAACGGATAATTTCGGAAGGTGAAACACTGCTCGTCGGACTCATCGCATTGCTGATCTATGTTCCCGCAATCTGGTGGGGCTTACCGTATGCGACCCACCAGTTCGGAATTCACAGCTGGGAGATTGATGCCGTCACGGGCATGCAGACGCTGGCGGAATTACATAATTTGTTCATTCAGCCGAAGCCCGATTGGTATTTGGCCTATCCGCCCTTTCATTACATCGTCGTCGGAACAGCCTACACGCCGTATATCGGTTTTCTATATCTAACCGGTCAATTTACCCAACCGGCCACCGAATATCCGTTCGGTTTTACCGATCCGGTTACGGCCATCAGAAATCTGACACTCATCGCCCGAGCGATAACGGTCCTGATGGCGAGCGGTATCGTCATGAGTGCCTATCTCACGGCACGCACCGTCTGGGACAAGCAAACGGCAAGATTGACGGCGTTGGCTGTTGCTTTACCGACCACGATGGTTTTCTATGCCCGCACCGGAAATTTGGAAATACCGGTTCTGTTTTGGATGAGTTTGACCATCTTGCTGATGGCGAGAAGTTTGGTTTTAGGCTTTACCGTGCGGCGGGCTGTCTGGCTGGGAATTTTTGCCGCCCTTGCCGTGGCAACTAAAGATTCGGCTTACGGCACTTTGTCAGTAGGTCTGATTCTTCTGCTTGCCGTTCATTTCTATCAGGGAACACCGAACACGGAGAAAATTTCCCGTTGGAAAGCTCCGCTCGCCTTGGTTCTTAGCGGATTACTCGTTTTCCTGCTCGCCAGCGGTTTTTTTATCAGCCCG
>JBGTRS010000088.1:0-12145 GCA_041940665.1 Pyrinomonadaceae bacterium
AAGTTGGGCTACACGCACAGATGATTTTGGATTTTAGATTGCCGATTTTGGATTATTGTTCTGAAAACACAAATCTGAAATCTGAAATCGAATGAGTGGGCATAGAAGGACTCGAACCTCCAACTTCCTCCTTGTAAGGGAGGCTGTCTACCAATTGACATATATGCCCCGATACTCAATATTTTGTCAAAAAAGAACGCTGTTTCCAAATCAAACAGCGAATTGCAATGCTACGAAAAATTGACCTGAAATGTCAAGCACAGATACTACCTTGTTTTGAATTTTGGTCTTCGGCCGTTGTTTTCCTTTTGCGTTTCGTAAGTCAGAAGCGTTCCGCCGAAACCGATGATAAAACCTTTTTTGCCGTTGAAATAAATTTTTTCGAGTTTGTGTTTTGCTTTTGAACCCGCTTCCCGCCAGACGTTTCCGGCCGTTTGTGTATGCAGAATCGTTCCATCATCGCCGACCGCCCAGCCTTCCGCCGTGTCTTTGAAAAAAATATCGTTCAGATTTTTGGTCGTGTTTGTGCGTTGCAGACGCCAGTATTTTCCGCCGTTGACGGTTTGATAAATTTTGCCGCCGGAGCCGACCGTCCAGCCGCTCTGTTTATTGATAAAAAAGACCGAATTTAATTTCGCTCTCGAATTATCGGCAAGCGTTGCCAGATCCCAGCTCGCTCCGGCATCTTCGGTAAAAAGAACCGTTCCGCCGCCGCCGACGATCGTGCCGTGCAGATTGTCGGTAAAAACTCCGGCGAGCATCAGATAACTGCTCGGCGGCGGCATCTGCTTCCAGGTCCGGTCATCGTCTTCCAATCCGTATAACGTTCCCGTTTCGCCGATCGCCAGACCGAAACCGTTTCCGGCAAAAAACATATTCGTAAGGCGGCGGCGTTGGTCGTTCTTAAACTCGATGCGTTCCCAATTTTTTCCGCCGTCGTTTGTTTTCATCAAATATGAAGGCGATCTCGGGCCGAGATTGAAAATATCCCGTTCACACAAAAGCCAACCCGTTTCGTTGTCTTTGAAAAATATCTGAAGAATAGTATCGTCCGTAAATTTTGCCGTTTGCTGCCAGTTTTCTCCGCCGTCGTTTGTAAACAGAAACGTGCCGCGGCTTCCGCCGATCCAGCCCGTATTTTCATCAACAAAATGAATCGCCCGCAGCCAGGCCAGAGTATTGACGTTTTGCTTCACCCATTCGGCCCGGGCCGTCTGAATCGAAGTAAAAATAAATACTATGACCAGAATTTTCGGTAAAAAACGCATTTTTCAAGAAATAAAACGACGGTCATAAAGACCGCCTTGCAAAAACTATAGATCAATCCAGATTAAAACGGACTGCCGAACAAGATGCGGGCGGCACTGACATTGCCCAAAATCTTGAAGAATTTATCCCAGGTAAAACTTTTTCCGCCGACGATCACCTGATCGCCCGGCTGTAGAATGATGGTCGGGGCTTTTCCGCTTTCGATCGCCGTGTAGTCAACCTCTTCCTGATTATAAAAACCCTGCGGCGTGATGCGGGCGATATAAACTTTCTTTTTGTTTCCGTCTTTGGCAATTCCGCCGGCTTCGAGAATCGCTTCATTGATGCTGATCTTTCTGTCCATAATCCGCACGCCCGGAACATTGACTTTGCCCATAACGGCATAGCGGGCCGAACCCGCCCGCACCAAAGTGACGGTAACTTTCGGGTCAATGATATATTCTTCGAGTTTTTTCGTAACATCGTCGGCCACTTCTTCAACCGTTTTGCCACCGACGAAAACGCCTTCGCGGATCAAAGGGTAAGACATCCGGGCGGTCGGCGGAACGAGAGCGTCAAGACGGCAGTAATCGGGACATTGGCCGAAGACTTCGATCGAAATGATATCGTTCGGTCCGAGTCTGTATTCCGCCAGATAATTGTTGTAATACTGTTCGGTTTTTTTGGCTTCCTTTATATCTTCATCTTCATCGGCAACAGGATTTTCCGAACCTTTTGAAGTATCGGCTTTGGCTATTTTCTCCGGTTCTTTTTTCGTATCTTTATCCGTTTCGTCTTGAGCGAAAACGCCGTTTGAAAAGATTAAACCGACGGTTATGACCAAAATGATGATGTTTACAAGTTTTCCTACTGCTTTCATTTTTCTTCTCTCCGTAAATCCGAAAGAATTTCCCGAATTCTTTTTATACCAATTAAAAAGTTTTATTAACCGCCTTTATCCAATAAAATCAACGTCCGCCGCGGCCGAAAAGAACGGTTTTGATGGTTTCAAAGACGATCACGAAATCGAGCGAAAGACTCTGATTTTTTATATAGTATAGATCATACTGCAATTTCTGCCGGGCGTCTTCGACCGAAGCCCCGTATGGATATTTTGTCTGAGCCCAGCCCGTCAACCCCGGAGTGACCAGATGCCGATGCTCGTAAAAAGGAATCTCTTTGGCGAGTTGGGCGACAAAATGAGGCCGTTCGGGACGCGGCCCGACAAAACTCATCTCGCCTTTGATAATGTTCCAAAACTGCGGAATTTCATCAACCCGGATCTTTCTGATCACCCGGCCGACGCGGGTCACGCGGTCGTCATCGGATTTTGCCCAGACGGGTGCACCGTCCTTTTCCGCGTCGGTTTTCATCGAGCGGAACTTTATGACCTCGAACGTTTTCCCGTTTTTCCCGACTCTTTCCTGTCTGTAAAAAACCGGACCTTTTGAATCGAGTTTTATCAAGATCGCTGTAATTAAAGCAATCGGCAAAGATAAAATAAAACCGATCAAACCCAACGTGCGGTGAACGAGTTCCCGAAAAGCCGATTTTAACCGCGTATCTTTTTGCCGTCCGGCAAAGATCAGCCATGATGGACGCAAAAGATCGAGGTGAACTTTGCCCGTCACTCTTTCAAAAAACGACGTGCATTCTTCGATGTTGACATCGCCGGCAAGACTCATCTTCAGAAGCGTTTCGGTCGGAAAAGTTCCGCGTCGTTCCCGAAAGGCGATGACCACGCGGTCGATATTTCCATCCTTGATAATGTTTTCAAGGTCTTTGGTCGTTCCCAAAACGCTCGCTTCGCCGATCTTCTTCTGCGGCACATGACCGTTTTCGGAAATGAAACCGACAATTCTATAACCCGCATCGCGTCTTTCCCAGGCAATACTCGCCGTATCGTAAGCCTCTTTTCCCGTTCCGACCACGAGAATTTTCTCGCCGATGTCGGGATGCCCCGTCAGCGTATGGATCAAAACCCGCCAACCCAATAAAACCGCCAAAACGATAATGACCGAATAGATCGAAACGCCGCGGCCGATCATCAGCGGCGGAATAAAATAAAAGAGAAGGGCAAGCAAAGCCCAGGCGATGCCGAGCGATTGAACGAGTCTTAAAAGAAGTTCGCGGCGGTTGGCGATGACCGTATAATCATAAAGATCGTAAAAATACAAGACCAGCAGACAGACGAGTGTGGCAAGTCCGACCTTAAACCAACCGTTGTTTTCATTCAGCTGATATAAAGTTCCGTTGACGGTCAGACGCAAAAACGAAGCCAATATTATCCCGCCGTAGATGAATGCGATGTCGGCGAATATCAACCCGATCGTGCGTGAGCTAAACCTTGTTCCACTCATTATAAATTCTTAAGCGAGGGGGCAAAATTCATTGAAAAATTCCTATTCCTTCAACTGTCCTCTTCCGTAATAACCGTAGCCGTAACCGTAATTCGTTTCGCTCAAAACCTCCTCGCTTTGATTCAGAACTACGCCGAGCATCCGTTCCCGCGGAAGTTTTTCGAGCGTGCGGTCGATCGCACTGTATTTCGTTCTGCCGGCCCGGACGACGAGGATCGCTCCGTCGGCGTGATTTATCAGCACGGTCGCATCGGTAAAAATTCCCAAAGGCGGAGCGTCAATAATGACATAATCGAACATTTCGCGTGCCTTTCGTAAGATTTCCTTGAACTTCGGCCCCGAAATAAGTTCCGCAACATCGGTTCTCGAATCGCCGCCGGGCAGAAGATGCAAACCCGCCGGTGCGAGTTTGACGATCGAATCTTCGAGCGAAACACTGCCGGTCAAAATATCCGACAAGCCTCTGTCCGTTTCGATCCCGAGATAATCCGTCAGACTCGGCATCCGCAGATCGCTGTCAATTATCAAAGCATTGACGCCATCCGTCTGGGCCAGAAGCCACGAAAGATTCAGAGCCGTGACGGTTTTTCCCTCCGACGGATTGACGCTGGCGACGACGATTGACTGCAATTTCTGACGTTGGCTTTTATGCAGAACTTGCGTCCGCAAACTTCTGTATTCTTCGCAATAGGTCGAATGCGGTTGGGTGATCGCGACGAGACGTGGTTCGACCCGCTCTGCCTCAACTTCCCACCGAGCGAACTCAGGCAGGGACGATAAAGCGGCCGAGCGGGCTGAACCGACGGCATTCAAAGTTGCCCCAGCAGTGATTTTGTTTTCCAAATCAGGGAGTGCCGTCCCGACTAAGGAATCCGACTGCTCATTGAATGCCGAACTTTTTGAAGGCGTACCGATCTTAAAATCCTCATTTTTGAACATCTCCGGCGGTTTGCTCAGAGTTCTTTTGCCGTTGCCTTTCTTATCAAACGGCACGACGTTATCCGCCTTATGTCCCGAAGAGATTTTATCTTCGGAGGTTTCTTGCATGGGCTGTTCGGTCTGTCTTTTTTCTAATGCTTTCAGAATACTCATAGCTATATTGGTTCAAAGTTCAGGGTTTAGAGTTTAGAGTTGGCAATCCGGTTTTCAGAGTCCGGAGTCAAGTCGGAAAATCGAACTTTGAGCTCTAAACCCTGCACTCTTTAATAAAACCCGCCGACTTCTTCGATCTCCAGATTTATTTCGTCGTCGAGATCATCGAAGGTCAGTCCGTTTCCGTTGAAACTACCGTTTGTTTTCGGCTGTTCCTCCGCCTTCCGTTCGTTCTTTTCAGGCTCTTCTTTTTTGAAGGCCGATCTCTTTTTGGCGGGTTGGACGCGGGGCGATTGATTGTTCCAGAGTTCTTCGCGGGCTTCGGGCGTTAGAACTCTCGCCGAACCGATCTTCTGTTCGCTTTTTTCGTTTTTGCCGATAAGTTCAGCCTGACGCGGCAGAAGGTCGAGATTGTCGGCGACTTCTTCGATGAGCTGCCTGCCGATGATCGGTTCGCCCGCCGCATATGCCGACAGCATCGCGTTATCGCAAAGATTATTGATCTGCCGCGGAATTCCTTCCGAACATTGATAAATATAATCGATCGCTCCGGGCGTGAAGATATTCGGCTGTTCCGAACCGGCGATCAGGAGCCGTTCGGTGATGTATCTTTCAATCTCGTCAACATTCGGCAATGAATGCATCTTGCAACGCAGAGCGACCCGCTGTTTTAATTGACGCAGATTCGGCTGATTCAATTTTTCCCGCAGTTCGGGCTGTCCGGTCAGAACGATCTGCAGATGTTTGGCGTTATCGGATTCAAAATTCATCAAAAGGCGAATTTCTTCCAGCACATAATCGGAAAGCTCGTGGGCTTCGTCAATGATCAAAACGGTGCGAAGACCGCGGGTGTGGCGTTCTTCCAGAACGCGGCCCATCTCCTGCAGAAGTTCGGCCTTGTTGTTCCAATCCTTGATGCCGAGCATCTGCGTGACGTGATGATAAAACTCATCGATCGAAAGACGCGGATTAAAAACGTAGGCCGCCAGAACGCTCGAGTCGAGCCGCCGCAAGATCCAACGCAGTGCCGTCGTTTTTCCCGTGCCGACCTCGCCCGTCAGCACGATCAAGCCCTTCGCGTTTTCCAGACCGTAGTAGAGACTCGCCAAAACCTCGTTGTAACTCGGCGTAAAAACGATAAAACGCGGGTCGGGGGTTAAAGTAAATGGTGTATCTTCTAATTTAAAAAATTCTTTATACATTTTTTCGCCTCTTCTTAATCTTAAAAAAAACCTGCTTACGAAACAGCCCGCTCAAACACTCTTGATGCCTGCAAAGCCATAATTATCAGCGGTATGACGCCGATGGCCACGGCAATTCCGGCCAGAACCTTTAACCAATACGAACGCTTTCTCCAGGAAATTTCGTTATGCGTCAAAAGCGGCGGAACGGATGCGAGCAAAGGCAGACCCGTGTAATGCTTGGCATCCTCGATGCTCTGGATTCTGAACAGACGCGGAATCTCGAACAATCCCGCTAAAAACAGACCGATCCCCAAACCGATCGCCCCGCCGAATGCCGTCAGCATTTCCCGCTTCGGAGCGACGGGCGATTTCGGCAGGTTCGCCGGATCAATCACCTGGATCGTTTCGCCCTGGGCCTTGCTCGCCCGATTGACGATCAGCTGGGCGTTGTTTTTCTTTTCAAGCAGATCGTCATACGCCTTTTTCGCCGTTTGAAACTGTGTTTCGACGCCTTCCAAGGCAACTTTTACGTTCGGGATCGTGTTGATCTTCGCTTCCAATGTGGCGATCTGTCCGGTATTTTGCTGGATCTGCTGATTTTTTAACGAAATCTGCGTATCAATGTTGGAAATCTGACCTTCGAGTTTTCGTTTTTCGATTTCAATGCTTTGCTTTTCGATTTCAGCTTTTCGATCGCTCGATTGTTTTATATCCGCAACTATATCTTTTGCACTTTTTTCTAACGCAAGCAACTCTCTATTGAGCGTCTTTAATTTTTCGGTAACTTCGATGACTTTCGGATGCTTACTCGTATATTGCTTTTTATAATTTTCCAGTTCCGCCGTCAGTTCGGCTCTTTTCTGAACCAACTGGGCATAAGCCGGAGATTGAGTAAAATCCGTGCCTTTTTTCAGGTTTTCCTCAATATCCTTTTTTCCATATTCATCAATGACCCGAATTTTACCGTTCAAAGCCTGAATACCGTCATTCAAACGTCCTTTTTCCGAAATAAGATTCTGAATTTCCCGGCTCAAATTTTCTTCCGCCTTCCGCAAACCTTCGAGTTGAGCGATCAGACCCTGAGCGGATTCGGGCAGAGTGTCCACATTTTGGATCATAATGTCGAGTCTTTGCTTTGATAATTCGTCGAGAGCCTTTTTCTTTAGTTCGACTTCCGAATCAATAAATTCCTGTGTCCGGTCGGCTTCGATCTGCTGGTCGATCGTCATCGCGTTGATGTATTTGCTGGCCAGTTCCGCCGTTACGTTGCGGGCCGCTTCCGGTGCCCGGTCGCGGTAAGTGATGCGGAACGCCGCCAGTTTTTCGTTATCGGTTTTTTCAAGATCAACCTTGATGTTCTTCCGCATCTTTTCAATCATCAATTCCGTCGGCACGCCCGCGTTTCTTTCGAGTTCAAAGAGTTTATATTTCGAGATCATCGGCTCGAGTGCCGTCCGGCTTAAAACTTCCTGATTGATGGTTTCGATGCGTTGAATCAAATCCGTCGTCGAAAGCGGCTGGACGACCGTGTTCGGGATCGTCGGCGGTTTGACCGTGAGAACCGTCGTTGATTCATAAACGCTCGGCAATTTATAGACGACATAACCGACCGCCCCCGCCATCGTGATGATCGGCAACAAAATCAACCATTTTCGGCGTTTCAATGCCCGCCAGAAGTCGTTCAGTGATCTTTGTCTAAATTCTACAGCCATTTTCTCTTCTTAAAACTCCCTCTTTTTTTAAAAACTCTGAGTTAATTCTTCCCCGCTAATTTTTCAACCCGTTCCTCGGCAATTTCTTCCTTTTGATTTTCATTCAAAACCCAACGCAAACCGATGGTTATCGCCACCAAACCGGCTCCGAATAGTAATAGTCCGAGTGTTTCCGGTATGTCTCCGATGAGTAGATTTACAATTAAAAACATATTTGATCTCCGTAAGTGATATCTTAAGTTTTAACTTCCCGCTAAAATACTTCTGGCATTTTGTATTTCCTTCGGGCTTAAATCTTCTTTGCCGTTCTGCAAGGCCGCCGCTATTTCTCTGCGGGCCGAATCTTTATCGCCGGCGGAATCCAGAGCCATTCCGAGCCGCAGACGATAACCCGCATTAACGGGTCTTCCTTCGCTATTGGCGTCCTGTTCATCCAGAGCAACGGCCTGTTTGAAACTCTCGACCGCTTGAGCATAAAAACCTTTTTTGTAATTTACCCAACCGAGCGTATCGAAATATCCGGCAATTTTCCGGTTGCGGTTGACCGTATCCTGAGCCAGTTTGAGAGCTTCGTCCAAGTTGCCGCGATTCTGATCGGCAATCATCCAGGCTAAGTTATTCGCCGCGATCGGTGTTCCCGGATTTATCTCGAGAGCCTTGCGGTAATTTTTCTCGGCTTCTTCAAAATTCTGTTTCGCGTCGTAGAGCATTCCGATCAAAGTATAGACGGAAGCCGAATGTTTCTTTTCAACGACCTTCTGATACTGTTCAAGTGCCGCGTCCGTCTGGTCTTTAGAAATTAGAATCGCGGCATAACCCGAATACGCGGGCAGATAATTTTCGTCGAGAGCGATCGCTTTTTTGAGTTCCGCTTCCGCCGCATTCAAATCGTTTTCCGCCGTCAGAATATCGGATTTGAGATAATGCAGGGCGGGCAGAATCTTTTTATCACCGCCGACCTTTTTCATCATCCCGTCAACTTTTGTTTTGGCTTTATCGAGTTCTTTCTGATTGACCAGAACCGAAACCATTCCGCTCAAGGCATCAAAATTCTTTTCATCGGCGGCCAGAGCGTTTTCGTATAATTCGAGAGCCTGCGGCAGATCTCTTTTGGCCACATAGAATCTCGCCAGATTTATCTTCGCACTGGCCGAACCGGGCGACAATCGGACGACTTCCGTCAGATCCCGTTCGGCTTCTTCCATCTTACCGAGTTGCAAACTGGCCATGCCGCGTGAAGTTATGCCGCGGACTCTCAGATCCTGCAATTCCTGTCCGTCTTCGGCGTTTGCCGCGTAGGCTCTTTCCGCCACGCCGATAAGTTTATTGGCTTCCTGCAGAGCAATTTCCGGCTCATTGGCCGCAAAAGCCGCCTGAATTTTCAAGAGATATGTCTTCCTGTAAGTCGGATGATATTTTTCGAGATCGCTGATAAACGCCCGTGCCTGGCTGACCTGTCCGAGGGCAAGGCGGGTCTGCGTCATATAAAAAAGGGCGGTTTGCAGACTCGGCTGTTTCTTTAGAACTTCTTCGAGGTCGGCGACGGCTTTTTCCGGATCGTCTTCCGCCAGCTTTAATCTCGCCCGCAGCATCAAGGCTTCGGCGTCCCGTTCATTAATTTCAAAAAGTTTTTCGAGTTCCGCAGTGACCTTTGTAAATTCTTTTCTTTCGAGATGAATTTCCGCGAGTTTGTATCTTGCCCGGGCATATTCCGGTGCGTCGCTTAAAATTCCCTGATAGACCCTGATCGCATCCGCATCACGCCCGATGATGGCGTAAAAACTCGCCAGATCCATCCGGCTTTCGGGTGAATTTTCCTGAACAGCAACCAAGTCCTTATAGGCCTTTTCCGCTTTTTCGAGTTCACGTCGCGTCAAATAATGATTGGCTAAAGATTCTCTCGCTTCGATGTTTTTCGCCTCGACCTCGACCGCCTTTAAGAATTTGGCTTCCGCTTCATCGCCTCTTTCCGCATAGGTCAAAAACCGTCCGTATTCGATGTAGCCGAGAGCTTTTTTATCATTGACGCCGATTGCTTCCCGAATCGTCCTTTCCGCTTGTTCCGCTTCGTTTATCTTCATAAAAAACCGGGATTTGGCCAGATAAGATTCGGTACGTTTTTTGTCGAGCGAAATGGCGTGGTCTAAAACCGCGACGATCTCTTTAACGGATTTGCCTTGAGCGGAAAAGATGCTCGCCTTTAGGATATGACCTTCGATAAAGTTTTGATCGCGTTTGAATATATCTCTGAGAATTTTTTCGGATTCCTGAATCTGCGGCGGAGTGAATAACAGATAATAATTGCCGAGTTTTGCTTTCGCCTCGAGATGTTCGGGATCAAAGTCTGAAACTTTCCTCAGTTCTTCAACCGTTTCGAGAAATTTCCCCTGGGCTTCCAAAGCCCGGGCTAAACCCCAGTGGGCGGCGGCCGATGTATCGTCAATCTGCGTCGCGGCCCGAAACTGCATCGCCGCTTCTTCAAATTTGCGTTTTTGTAAGTATTCCTCGCCGCGCGTCAGATGGCTTTCGAGAGATTGACGGCACGAAGTAAATAGAAAAAGACCGCCTAAAACGGTCAAAACCAATAACAAAGGAGTATAAAAATTTTGGCACTCTCGGTAAATCATTTTTCTAAAAATCAACTTAAATGAACTTCGGCTGAAACTCGGATTGTTTTGGATAGCCGGGGCAAATGACCATCAAAAATAAAGCCGAAAATTCTTCTCGACAAAAAGAGGCAATCTTTCATCGAAGAATTTAAGTTTTCAAATACTGATAGTTGTAAAAACTATGAAGTTTATCTCTTTTCGCCTTTTCGAAAGGCACTAGGAAAAAAATCATAATCAACTCGAATTTTCAGAAAATTTTTATAAAAGTTAAACAGATAAGCATTTAGAATGAAAAAGATACGTATCTTTTAACTTCAAAGATTCCAAATTTTCCAAGTTTTGGGGTTAAGGGCAGATTATAACTTAAAACGGAATTTTTACAAAAGAAATTGCGTCAACTTAGCATCTATAACAAAAATTTTAACCGCAAAGACGCTTCAGACACGGAGAAATCTTGTTGAATTTTTTGTCAAAATTCTTTAATAACTCTACGTCTTTGCGTCTCTGCGGTTTATTTTTATTATAATTTATTCGGGAACAAATTCGGAAAGTTCATCGGCGGTGTTTGCGGCAAGGTCAACGGCTTGCCTGGTTGCTTCCGGTTCATTATTGCCGACCGAAGTCATCACCCGAACCATCGCCCCATCGGATCGGCGACGCAGAACACTGTCTAAAACGGTATAAATTTTGTCGTTGTATTCGCTCGCGGTAAAACGCCCGCGTCCCTGATACCAGTAGATCATCACTTCCTTGTATTTGCCGTTTTCGATGATGTAGCGGTTTGCCTCGAAAGTTTTTCCTTTGGGCGTTTTGATCTCGACCAACTCCGGCTTTTTCATTTCCCAACCCGAACCGGGCAGACAATTCTGCGGACTGTGATAGGTCGCTCCCGTTTTTTGCGAGGCGTAGTATCCGATATACAGATTCGCCAATTTGCCGTCCTTGACGTATTCCCGCATGACATAATCGCTCGTCTTCAGAACGCTTTCGGTCGCATCGGAAAATTTTATTTCGCTTCCCTTTTGTTTCCATTCCCCCAAACTTGCCGAAAGTTCGCTCAGGTGTTTTCTTTCGGCTTTCGCCTCGCCGCGATGCTCAAACCAATTGATAAAAACTCCGCCCAAAATTAAAATGCCAATGATGAACCACATTGATTTGCGATTTGCGATTTGCGATTTGCGATTTTCCGTTTTGAAATATGAAATTTGCGATTTGAAATCTTTCGTTTTCCATTTCAAAGACTTCCGCAAAACAAAATTCAAACCGATCAGCAAAAGCAAAGCGACAATAAAAACGATCCAACCCGCCGCGTCGTGGGCAAAACCTTCCGTCGCCTTCGTTCCGTAAAAATATGTCAAAACTCCGGTCACCGTAACCCGTCCGGCATTGGTCAAAATCGCAATCGGTATCGCCGACAACATTAACACAACGCCACGCCAAAAATCCGCCGTTTTGAAAAACGAAAATCTTTGAGCTGTTCCATCTGTGATTTTTTCCCGTGTAAAATACGCAAGAATCAAAGCAAGCGTCATCAGAGTCATCAAAGAACGAATGCCGCTGCACGCTTCGACGACTTCGAGGGCGATCACCTGCACCGCCCCTTCGGGCAGAATTTCGATGACATTGCCTTTGCGAACCGTCGGCACACCGAAAAGCCTTATTCCCCAGACGGCAATCTGCGAAGCGTAGATTTGCAAAGGAAAAGCGATCTTGTTAAAAATTATCTGCGGGATCGGAACGGCGAGAAGCAATAAAATAAAGGGAATAAGGAGCATCCGAAAAATTCTTTCGCCGAAAAAATAGATAACTATGCCGGCAAGCATCAGCACAAAAGAAATTCTCTGGACAAAAAGTTCCGCTCCGAGCGTTCCCGTGAGCAAACCAATTAAGGCAAAAACAACGAGCGAGCCACCGAGCCAGACCTGCGGAGTTTGCGGCGT
>JBGTRS010000089.1:0-12135 GCA_041940665.1 Pyrinomonadaceae bacterium
CGATACGACCGAACTCAAGGAAGAATTGGGCGATGTGCTTTTGCAGGTCGTTTTTCATTCGACGATCGCGAAAGAAAAGGGCGATTTTACGATCGATGAGGTAGCCGAGGGCGTCGCCAACAAACTCATCTTGCGTCATCCGCACGTTTTTGAGGATAAAAAACTCGAAACCGCCGATGACGTTTTGAACAATTGGGACGAACTGAAAAAGGAAGAACGCAAAAAATCGGGGAAAGAAGAAAAGGTTAAAGATTCGATCCTCGACGATGTGCCGCTCGCGTTTCCGGCTTTGATCGAAGCGAACAAGGTGACCAAAAAGGCCGCCAAGGTCGGTTTTGATTGGGAAAATACGGAGCAGATCTTTGAAAAGTTGGACGAAGAAGTCGAGGAGTTAAAATCCGCGATAGAGGAAGAAGACGGCCGAGAGATGTTGGAAGAAGAGATCGGCGATCTGCTTTTTGTCGTCGTCAATCTGGCGAGAAAACTCGGCGTCGAACCGGAAAATGCCCTGAAGAAAACCAACCGTAAATTCAGACGCAGGTTTAAATTTATTGAAGATGAGTTAAAATTAAAGGATAAAACTTTGGAAGACGCGGAATTGGAGGAAATGGACGCACTTTGGAATCTGGCAAAAAGTGCCTGAGGAATTTTATAAAATCAAAAGGGAGAACAGGTGGAATTCTGGAAAGAGTTGGAAAAGTATTTTAATTACGAAGCGATCGCCGCCCAGGTCATCGCGATCACGCAAAACGCAGTAAAAGCAGGCATCATTTTGCTTGCTTTTTATATTTTGTATCGGGTTTTAAAGAGCGTTCTGTCGAAGATCATCGAACGGTTCGAGCTCGAAAAGACCATCGTCAATTTTCTGATGATGGCTTTGCGTTATACGGTTTTAATTTTCGGTGTCGTCACGGCTCTCGATCAGATCGGCGTCAATATCGCGTCTTTGATCGCCGGTTTGGGGATCGCCGGAATCGCCATCGGTTTTGCGGCGAAAGATACGCTTTCCAATATCGTCGCGGGAATATTTATTTTCTGGGACAGACCGTTCTACATCGGCGATCTGGTTGAGATCGAAGGCGAATACGGCGAGGTGCAGGATATAACCTTGCGGACGACACGGATCGTGACGCCCGACGGACGGATGGTCAGCATTCCGAATCAAAAGATCGCCGAAAACAAGATCATCAGCTATACGATGTTTCCGCATCTCCGGCTCGATATAGCCGTCACCATCGGCACGGGCGAGCAGATCGAACCGGCCCGCCGAGAACTTCTGAAAATCGTCAAAGGCGACGACAGATTTATGCAGGACAGAGAACCCGACGTTCTGGTCAAGGAGTTGGGGGATTATTATACGGCTTTGGAACTTCGTGTGTGGCTCGATGATGTCCGGACGCATATTCCGATGCGGGCCGAACTGCGTGAAAAGATCTTTGATGCGTTTAACGCCGCCGGACTCGAAATGCCGTTTGAGAAGATCGAAATTCTTAACCACAAAGTGGAGACCGGTGGCTCAGGTTAAGTGTTTGTTAAATCTGACGGTTTTTTGATTTAAAATATCCGGAATCATTAAAAATATATTGTATTTTTCAGAAGCATAATATATGCTTGTTGGGATTTTTATTTCTTAAAAGTAAAGAAATTTTATTAATGTCGTAAACGAGGAATCCTTGTTTTATTGCTCGCAAGGATATAACAACAACCACATCAAACATCAACTGAGGAGTTTAATAGAAATGGGAAGGAAAAAATGCGTTCGCGGATTTATTAGTTTTTTGGCGATATTTACGATCTTGACGGCAACATCATCCGTTGTCTTGGCTTTTTCCGATAAAAAAAACGCGATGGGAGAAATCATTGTTTCGGGAAACTCTGATGGAAATGGTTCATTCGTTTTATTAAATGGCGAAAAGGCTTTCAATGGCAGAACATTTATCTCAAACGGAACGATCGAGACAAAAGAAGCAGGTGCAACGGTTAAATTGGGGAATTTGGGTTTGATCAACTTAACTCCGAACACTACGCTTAGCCTGAGTATTTCCGACAAGAGCATTTCGGGAAATCTCTCAAAAGGAAAAATAAAAGTATATAACAATGAAGGCGTAAAAGTTGACATCGAAACCTTTGACAACAAAATTTCCAACGATGGAAAATCAAAAAGCAGTTTCGGCGTTGATTTGACTTCAGGCGTGACAACAGCCTTTGCCGAAAGCGGCAATGTTTATGCCGGCTTAGGAGAAAACCGAACAGTTGTCAAACAAGATGACGATGACGATGATGTCAACATCCTGCCACTGGTTCTGATTTTTGCAGGAATCGTTACAACGGCCGCACTTGTCGTTTTCTTAAATGACGATGATGAAGAATTGCAGACGATCAGTGCCATCTTCTAAATTATCGTTTCAGATAAAACCAAGATCGAAAGAGAACGGATTATCAACGTCCGTTCTTTTTTTATTGGAAATTCTTGTTTTTCTGAATAATAAACTCTCGCTTAAAACCTTTGATGTCGTGGAGCATAATCAGTTTATTTTGCAAGCCCGACCGCCGCATAATATCGCGGACGGGTTTTTTGCGATACATCGTATAGATTTTGATGCCGCGGTGATTCAAGTCTTCAAAGAGTTCGTTGAGTTCTTCGCATCCGCTCACGTCCACATAATTTACGCCCGAAAAGTTTATGACAATATGTTCGAGCTGATCGCCTTTTCTTTCGATCAGATCTTCGATCTGCTGAACGATCTTGGTCGCGTTGGCGAAAAATATGGACATATCTATCCGCAAGATCAAAATGTTCGGAAAGAGCCGGATCTCATTGCCGAACGTGATGGTTTTGAATCTTTCCTCTTCCATGACGAAAACGAGTTCGACGACATCGGCGACGATCGTTCGTCTGAGGAAGAGAACCAGAGATACGACAATACCGATAAAGATCGCGTCGTCCGGCTTTAAGATAAATGAAAAAAGGAACGTGATGGTAATGACGATCCCGTCCGTGCCGGAAAGTTTAAAGGTTTCGCGGAATTTGCTGAATTCGATGAGGTCAACAAGGGCGGCGATGACGATGGCACTCAGAATGGTTCGCGGCAGAAAATACAAAAGCGGTGTGAAAAATAAAATCGTCAAAAGCACGAAAAGCGAGACGAAAACCGAAGAAATTCCCGTCACCGCACCGGCCGAAAAATTGACTGCCGTCCGCGAAAATGAACCGGCGACCGGATAACCTTTGAAGATACTCGAAGCGATGTTTCCCAAACCCTGGCCGATGAGTTCCTGATTGACGTTTATCTTTTGCTTGGTTTGCTTGCCGATAGATTTGGCAATGGCATAGGCTTCGAGAAAACCGACGATGGCGATGATCAAAGCACTCGGTAAGAGTGCCAAGACATTGGCAAAGGTCAATTGCGGAATTGTCGGAAGACTTATCCTCGCATCTATCTCGCCGATGACCTCGACGCCCTGTCCCTTAAAATCGAGCAGAAACGAAAGCAGAATTCCGGCGGTCAAAACGATCAAACCCGACGGAAAAGCCTTCGAGTAACGCCGTTTCGTAAAAATTATCAGAAAGATACTGACCAGACCGATGGTTAAGGTCAAAAGATTCGTTTCGGGCAGGGCCAGAATTATTTCGTAAAAATTCAGGAAGACGAATTCGTGTCTTTCAGCCGCAAAACCGAAGAGATTCGGCACCTGCGTGGAAGCGATGATAATGGCGGCGGCGGTCGTAAATCCGGCAATGACGCTGTGCGAGATAAAGTTCATGATAAAGCCGAGTTTAAAAAATCCCATCAAAAGCTGAACCAGACCGATTATCAAAGCAAGAATGATCGCCAGACCGACGAATTCGGGCGTTTCAGGTTTAGCCAGCGGAATGAGGGCGGTCAAAGTCAGAAAAGAGACCAGAGCGACCGGGCCGGTCGAAAGATGGCGGCTACTGCCCCAGAGGGCGGCGACGGCGGTTCCGAGGAAAGCGGCATAAAGTCCGTGAACGGGCGGCAGTCCGGCCAGGATCGCATACGCCATTGATTGCGGGATCAAAACGATCGCCACTGTCAATCCCGCAATAAAATCCTTTAGCAGATTGTTTTTGTCATAGTTTTTCAGCCACGCCGGAAAAGGCAGAAAAGAAGTGGATTTTTGAGTGTCTTTTGAAGCCATTTTACATCAGGGAGAGAGTAGAATAATTTTTACAATAAGAACGAGGTTGAATCAAATTTTCACGCGGCTGTCTCCGTCTTAAAGTTCGGATTTTTTTGAATTATAAATTCCCGCTTAAATCCTTTGATGTCCTTGATAACGATCAGATTATCCTGCAAACCCGACCGTCGCATAATATCGCGAACCTGCTGTTTGCGATACATTAAGTAAATTTTGATGCCTCTTTCGTCGAGTTCCTTGAAATATTCATACAGAATTTCGCAGGCACTCACATCCATATAGTTGACGCCCTCGAAACTGATGATGACGTGTTCGAGTTCGTCGCCTTTTTTCTCGACCAGTTCCTGCATCTGCTGGACGATCTTATTGGCGTTGGCGAAAAATATGGACATATCTATCCGCAAGATCAAAATGTTCGGAAAAACATTTATCTCGTTGCCGAAAGTTATCGGGCGGAATCTTTCTTCCGACATGACGAAAGCGACTTCGATGACGTCGGCGACGATGGTTTTCCGCAGGAACAGAACCAGGGATACGACGATGCCGATAAAGATCGCGTCGTCCGGCTTTAAGATAAACGAAAACAGAAAGGTCATCGTGATGACGATCCCGTCCGTGCCGGAAAGATTAAAGGTTTCGCGGAATTTGCTGAATTCGATGAGGTCTATCAAGGCGGAAATGACGACCGCACTCAAGATCGCCTTCGGCAGATAATGCAGGGACGGCGTCAGAAAAAGAATCGTGACGAGAATAAAAAGCGAGACGAAAACCGAAGAAAGCCCCGTCACGGCACCGGCCGAAAAATTGATCGCCGTCCGCGAAAATGAACCGGCGATCGGGTAGCCTTTGAAGATGCTCGAAGCGACGTTTCCCAAACCCTGGCCGACGAGTTCCTGATTGACATCGAGTTTTTGTTTTGATTTAAGCGAGATCGCCTTTGAGATCGCATAGCCTTCGAGGAAACCGATAACGGCAATAATGATCGCACTCGGAATAATGTCAACGATGACACCGAAGGAAAGTTTCGGGATCGAAGGCAGACGCAAGTTTGCATTGACATCGCCGATGACGGCGACGCCGTGTTTTTCAAATTCCAGAAAATAGGAAAGCAGCGTCCCGATGATCATAACGATCAAAGCCGCCGGAAACGCTTTGGAGAGTTTCTTTTTTGAAAAGATTATCAGCACAACACTTATTAGTCCGATTGCCAATGTCAAAAAATTCGTGTTCGGAAGTGAAGCGAGAATCTCGTAAAAATTCAGAAAAACGTATTCGTGTGTTTCAACCGTAAAACCGAAAAGGCTCGGAATCTGTGTAGCGGCGATGATAATGGCGGCGGCGGTCGTAAATCCGGCAATGACGCTGTGCGAGATAAAGTTCATGATAAAACCCAATCTGAAAAAACCCATCAAAAGCTGAACCAGACCGATTATCAAAGCAAGAATGATCGCCAGACCGACGAATTCGGGCGTTTCAGGTTTAGCCAGCGGAATGAGGGCGGTCAAAGTCAGAAAAGAGACCAGAGCGACCGGGCCGGTCGAAAGATGATGACTGCTGCCCCAAAAAGCGGCAACGGCGGTTCCGAGGAAAGCGGCATAAAGTCCGTGAACGGGCGGCAGTCCGGCCAGGATCGCATAGGCCATGCCCTGCGGAATGAGAATGATGGCGACGGTCAGACCGGCGATGAAATCTTTATATAATTTGTTTTTATCGTAGTCCTTCAGCCACGCAAGAAAAGGAAGAAAGGTTTCTCTTTTTAAGGAGTCTTTAAGCGGCATCGGGTTTTAGGATAAATCGTTGAATCTTCTGCAACAAAACAAGCATACTCAATCGAACAATAAAGTCAAAAACTCCCGCGTTTTTTGATAAATTTCCGTATCTCCCGATGCCCGCGTTCCGGCGATATTCAAAATTTTGCAATCGAGCGGTTTGAGAAAATTTTCGGCCTTTCGAGCGGCGGTTTCCGGGTCGAATTTGAGAAAATCTATATGCAGATAGAGTTTTTGATGAAGCTTGGCAAGCCGCCGGGTGAGCAGTGAACCGCCCGTCAATTTGCCGTGCGAGAGAATTATCGTCGCATCTGAGTTGATGATATTTTGTTCGGTCCTTTCCGCATAATCGCTCGTTTCGGTTTCGACGAGGTTCGGATATTTATCGGAAATTCGGCCGTCTTCCGCCCGCCGCCCCTTCGGGACAAAGCCGCCCGACTGAAAACCATTTTCCAAAGCAAAATCAAAGGCGGCACGGTCTGCCCCCGTCTGTCCGCCTGAAATTATCTTTTCGATTTTTAATGTTTGATGGTTGATGGTTTTAACGGAACGCCGGCATCATGCCGGCAATGGACACGATAGTGTCCAAGCAAGGTTTATTATCTTGATTTTTAATCCTAAACTGTTAAGTCCCCAACACAGTTTTCGTATTAGACGCACTCATTGCCAGCAAGATGCCGGCGTTCCAATTTAATTACTCATCGCCGAACGCGAATCAATTTTGATGTTTTCCTCATTTGGTTTTTCGACCAAAACTTTTTCTTTATTTTTAATTGATTTTTTAGCCGAATCGAGAATTTTGCCCGCTTCGCCCAAACTGACGCGGTTGGTCAAAACACGGGAAACTCTCTGCGGCAGAATTTTCGGAGCGATTCCGGCGATGGCGTTCGTTAGAGCGATGATGTCGCCGCCGCCTTTCCAATGTTCGCGGACGACGTCTTCGCTCGTATAATTTAAAAGTCTCAGGAGCGTCAGAACTATCAGATAAAGATCGTCAACCTGTCCGATGAACGGAAAAACATCGGGAATAAAATCGATCGGAGAGATCGCGTAAACAATAGCCGCTCCGAAAAGTGCCTTTTCCGTGATCGGCACACGCTTGTCGATCAAAAGATTTCCGCAAAGCCGCACGAAATTCGGAAAAAACATCAGGAAGTTTTTCATCCGCCCTTTTAATTCGCTTTTCTCTTTGCGTTTGATCTTCCGCTCTTTGACCTTCACCATTTTGTCAGCCATTTTTTTTACCTCTTCTTTTTCTTCTTCTATCTTTTTTGAGTCTAAGTCTTCACACTCGGTTTGTGCAAGTTCAATGTGAATTAGTTGCTTTTGCATTTATCATTTATCATTTATCATTTATCAAGAAATTTAATACGGAATTTTCCGCGAACTACGAAAAAATAATTATCCACAGATGGACGCAGATAGACACAGATAAAATAAGGATATTTTTATATAGATTATTTTCGATATTTGTTTTATCTATCATCTCTAAAAATCCGTGTTTATCTGTGTCCATCTGTGGATAAATATTTTTTCGTGTGTTTCGCGAGTGATAAAATTTTATGATTCTACAAAAGATCCGACAAAAAGCCGCATCCGGGCCGCAGCATATCGTTCTGCCCGAAGGCGAAGACGCGAGAACCGTTGAAGCCGCCGCCGTTTGTGCCAATGAGAAGATCGCCAAAGTTACACTGCTTGGGCGTGAAGAAGTTATCAAACAGATCGCACAGGAAAATAATATAAACTTGAACGGCGTTGATATTTTAAATCACCGCCGGGCGGACGATTTTGAAAATATGGCGAGGCTTTACCACGAACTCCGCCGTTCAAAAGGCGTTACGCTCGAAGAATCCGAACAAATCGTTAAGGATTCGCTTTATTACGGCAATCTGATGGTGCATTTGGGAAAAGCGGACGGTTCGGTCGCCGGTGCGGTCAATTCAACGCCGAATGTTGTCCGGGCGGCGCTTCATTGCGTCGGCGTCCGGCCGGGCTTTAAAACCGTTTCGTCCTTTTTCCTGATGGTCGTTCCCGACAAGAAGTTTGGGCACGAAGGGGCGATGATCTACGCCGATTGCGGCGTCGTTATTGATCCGGATGTTACGCAACTCGCCGAAATCGCCATCGCTTCCGCCGATTCCTGCCGGGCTTTGATCGGTGTTGAGCCGAAAGTTGCGATGCTTTCTTTTTCCACCAAGGGAAGTGCCAAACACGCCTTTGCCGACAAAGTTATCGAAGCCACCAAAACGATCAAGGCTCGAATCCCCGAACTCGAAGTTGACGGCGAACTCCAGGCCGACGCCGCCCTTATCCCTTCGGTCGCCCAGAAAAAAGCCGAAGGCTCTTCGGTTGCAGGAAAGGCAAACACACTAATTTTCCCCGACCTCAACGCCGGAAACATCGCCTATAAATTAACGGAAAGATTAACCGGCGGAACCGCCATTGGCCCGATCCTGCAAGGCTTGAACAGACCCTGCAACGACCTTTCCCGCGGTTGCAAGGCGGAAGACATCGTCAATGCCGTCGCCATCACAGCAGTTCAATCACAGGCGAGGAAAAATTCATAAATATTATTAATAGAATCTAAAATACATCCTCACCATAAGTTTTTCTTTGATAATCTTGAACTCCATCAACATCATTTAGATAGTCTATTAGTTCTATAAGGCATATTGCATAGAAATTTGTATTTCTTGAACTGAAAATATGAGTTATTCCATGAAAGTCACGCTGGTGCAAATTATCTAAGTCCAAAAGTGAAGTAATCTCATAATTCTTTCTCCATTCATCACCAATCTCCCAAGCTATAGCTAAATGAATATCTTTTTCTTTTTTATCCCCATTTTCAAATTCTCTCATTAGTCCATCAAGATTATATTTATATTCAAGAATTTTGGGTGGACTTGTTCTTTCTTCATCTGAATTGAGTTCTAAGACTCCTAATGGATTTTTTTCTTTATCGAACTCGTGGTTGATTATTGGTTTCTTTATTTCAAATCTAAATACCCCATCATATTTTTTTATTTGGCTAGTAGCTAAGAGTTTAATTCCTCTGATTACTCCGCCAGCTATCAGTTGATTGAAAAGAACGATTGCATCTTGTTCAGATTGTGGAGTGGACACAATTAATTTCATTGATTGGAACAAAAAAGTTTTTATTTTTTAGTTGAAGTGGAGACTCTTCTTCATGTTTTTCTTGTTTTCTTATCCATTCGTGAAGTTCAATCTCTCCTCCTATATCAGCTCTACCACCAGTATCTGATTTTAGTATATTTCTCCACTTCTTTAATCTGTTTACTATATCCAACAGCTATATCTTCTGCTGCTGATTTCCATTCAGGATCAAACCCTTTTCTTCCAAGATCTGGATCTGCATTTGTAAAATGAACTATGACATGTGCTTGATTTTGGTATCCAATATTTGATGTTAAAGGAATAGTTATTAACTCACCTTGAATCATATTATTGTTGGCTAATTGCAAGCCACCACGGAGCACTCGAAACCCCTTTCGAAGCTTGGCTTTTGAGTCATTTAAAGTATCCCAAACAGCAGTTGAATAAGTAAAATATCCATAAGCTTCAACTTTGTAATTGGATATAATTTTTTGAAACTCAGTATCATTTCTCTTGAATTGAGCTAGATTTTCGGTATCAAAAAATTCATATATTCCATTCAGTTTGCTGAATTTATTTGGAAGTTTTGAGGCATCCAATCCTTTATCTAATAGTTGTTGCTGTGTTCGTAGAACATCTTTTAAGTCAACGCTAGCTTTGATAATATTATGGGGATAGATGTATTTAGCCTTTCCTACTTTGGTGTTTTTCTCTCCATCTTTTTTTATTACGGTTAACTCAAACTGTATGTCATTTTGATTACTAGCATACAAGTTTATTGAGCCAAGTGGTGTTTTCAAAAGAAGAAGATATAGCCACTGTTCTGGAGTCGTTGCAGAATACCAAGACAAATCTTTTGGTCTAGTTTTTTCGCCTCCGAACTTTACTTTAAATATTGAACCTCTATCTAATAATTTGAAAATTGGATTATCTGAGGAGATTTGATTAACGACTGGACTTGTTTCAACTCCTTCTTTGTCATCTACCCACTTCCTCCCGTCTATTATTTCACCAATATATTCATAATTATTACCTTTAGTTCCAAACAATAAATAATCAAAACCATAAGCAATATAAGTGGCACCAACTCCCTTATTTCCACGACTACCATCTTCGGATTTAAATGATATGTTTGGAGCCAGGAAAGATTTAAACTCTTTTTCATTGAATGCAATTCCATTATCAATTACGGTAAATGAGTTTTCCGCCAAATCAATTATCAACCAAAGTTTTTTTTCGTATCCGTCTTCTTTCAATTCATTTTCTCTTTTGTCTACTGCATCCATTGCATTTTGAATCAATTCAGAAAATGAATCATACATACCGAAATATGATTTTAGAATGTTTTTGATTTGCCTTTTCCTAGCTGCCGAAACAATATCTACATCAGCATTGTTATCGTTATCTAAGGGATTCCAGGACAGTGAATTCATTTTTTTGTTGTTCATAGTGAAAGGTGAAAAAGACGGCAGGTCTGACTTTTAAACTTGTTAGTTCGGAAAACGGATAGCGGACGAGAATTAGTTCATTCTTCGAGTAACTCGGCATAAACGTCATCCTCCTCATTATCCCAAATCTCGTCTTAAGATTCGGAACTTGCCGCTTGCCAGAAATTTTGGTCACCGTTTTCGTCAAGAAAAGTGACGATTGCCCGCGTTCCTTCCGGTGCGTCAATTTCATCAAGCATGACAAGTTTTCCTTCGCGGACTTCCGCCCAAATTGTGTTCAACATAATAATTACCTCGCTGGAAACATTTTATAGCAGATTTGATGACGGAACAACAAAAAATTCTTGAAGAAAATCAGAAGGCAAGGACAGATCATAAAAACCTTTGAAGAATTTTATTATTCATCTTTCGCAAGTCTTTCGGCGATCAGTTTATAAACCTGAAAATTATAGACCAGGCCGATGTGTGTGCCGGTGACTTCGAAGTTGTTGGAATCGGTGCGGGAAAGGCAGTTTTTCCAGTGGACGATGCCGTCGGATTTGGTGTAGATGGCGGTTTGTTTTATTTGTTTCGGTAAGCCGCCGTGGAGGGCTGTGACGGCGAGGCAGTTGCAATGTCCGGTGTAGCAGTTGGGGAATTCCTTTTCGTCCTTGGTCTTAAAGATGCGTTTACGGATGCGTTCGGACATTTCCAGAACGCCGGGATGCGAACGAACTCCGCGAAACGGCGAGGCGAGGGTGATGACGGATTCGATCAGATCAGTGTGCTGAACCGCCGCCGAACGCGACAGAACGCCGCCGAGGCTGTGTCCGATGAGATGAACTTTTTTGCCCGTTTCTTTGTGTGCTTTGTGAATTGTTTCGATGAGTTTTTCGGAAAGTGTGTTAAGGCAGTCGGCGTTCCAGCCGATGTTTGAAAAATACGATGTGTAGCCGATGCGTGAAAGCCACAGGTAAAGTTCGTATAGATATACGTCCGAACCCAGAAAACCCGGAACGACGATCGCGGCCGAACCGTCGCCTTGCGGGACGCCGAAGCCGTAATAGACGGGTGAAAGATGCAGTAGAGCCCAATCAACTCCGACGAGCGATTCAAACCAGATCGGCAAAGCGTGCGATCGGATCTCCTTATCAAATCCGGTTAACGCTTCAATTTCGCCTTCGAGTATATCCATAAAATCGTGATTCGTGATACGTAATTCGTCAGACCGCTTTTTTGATTATAGCAAAACGAATTACGAATTGCGTATAGCCTATTACGTACCTTACGCTTTCGCCGTTTTCGTCTGTTCTTCCAAATCCGCCACAACAGCTTTCAGGTCGGCAAAGGTTTCGTCGAGAATTTCCTTGAATTTTTCGACATCGGACATCGCTTGGGCATCGGAAGAAAGTCCGAAATAGAGCGATTTATCGTAGCTTAAAATCGCACAACCCAAACCCAGACCGTAGCCGACCGGCACATACGGATATTGAGCGATCATTTTTTGGCCGACGAGATAGAGCGGAATCTGCGGACCGGGAACATTTGTCGCGACCATATTAAACGGCGGAAACGGCAGGTCGGCGATCTGACCGAGAGCGGATTGCAAAGGAGCGGGCATCATCGAATACATCGCTCCGACCGTCAATAAACCTTCCGCCAGA